>NZ_JAGDED010000010.1:0-168181 GCF_040148765.1 Sulfitobacter sp. NFXS29 | reverse complement strand
TCAAAAATCCCATGTCGATCACTCCAAATCCCCCCAACCAAAACCGTCGGGGAAGTGTGTTCACATGGGTCAATTCTCAGTGACAATTTATGGGGCTACCGGGTCAGTTCTCAGTGACAATCAACACTCCAGCCCCTCAGCTCCTTTGTCTGCCCTCGCAAAGCCCGTTGGTACTGGAGAGGGAATCTATACTCCTGGCGGCGAAGTTCCTGCTGAGCCGGTTGAAGCGAATGATGATGCCGACGTTCCGAATGTCGAAACCAATGACAGCGGCAAGTCACCTGCAACGGAGGTTCAGACATTCACCGGTACGCCAGAAGGCAAAGGATCACTGAAATGAGCGATATTAATAACGCCACTAGCAATCTGACACCTTCAGTCGAGGTATTGGCGAAGCTCAAGTCGCGATACTACGAGTTTCCGCGCCGTGAGGAGCTCAGCAAGGCCTTCGATCGTGTCCTGGATCAGTTTCTCTCAGCCCATCTCGCAGATCAGCATATTGAGGGCCGGGGCCTCATCGTCACAGGAGGAACGCGGACTGGCAAAAGCCATGACATCAAGGACCTACTTCGCAGTTTTGCCGCCTCAGATGAGCCATTGCCGGGAGGCTTCCAACGCAACTACCTGCGCGTCTCGCTTCGTTCTACAGTGAACTGGAAAGGTCTGGGAGTGGCAATTCTGGAGGCGGTTAACTACCCGTTCAAGCTGGATCACCGCAGCACGGCTACCATCTGGTCACGTGCTGATTCCCAGCTGATGCGGGAAAAATATCTGATCGTAAATATTGACGAGGCACAGCACCTGTTTTCTGACAAGAGACCTGCTGAGATCGAGGTGATCCTGAACGGCCTTAAGGATGTCATGAAGAGGCCTGGCTGGCCGATCCTTCCGATTTACTCTGGTGTGCCTGAGCTCTTGGACTATGCAAATGCCAATGAGCAACTGACCAGTTTGCTCGAACCCGTCACGTACCATGACATCGCCTATGATGCGGCCAGCCTGAAAGAGGTCGATTCAATTTTGGTGATGTTCAGTGACGTTGTTGGATTGGACCCGACCGAGATCCGCAATTCAGATATCTACAATCGGTTGATTCATGCTTCGGCTCGCCGATGGGGCAGATTAATCGAGCTTATCATCAACGCGCTTGCAAATGTTTGCGTAGACCATCCAGATAGGAAGGCGCTTCTCATCACTGACTTCGCGAAGGTTTTTCGAAGCTGGACCGGCGCGTCGAATGCGGCAAATGTCTTCCTCATCGAGAACCCGTATCGGATCGAGACTGGAATTCTCTACAAAGCATAACGCAGCTCAAAATTCTGAAAACGGAAGACCCCGAGCTGTTCCAGCTGCGGGGTTTTTCTTGATCTCATTGAAAACATGGATAATTATGAAATTGAGGCTCGCAATTATGCAATTTCAAAATTAGAACTCCATAACCTACTGAAAAAGAACATAAATATCCTTATACTTGAAGTGAATCCCGACGAAATTACGGCATCTCACAAAAGCTTCAGGTCCATTGGGTCTGAAGCTTTACCTATGTCGGGGTGCTGTACCCGCTGGTTCAGACGTTTTGCGCTTTCCGATGTCGGAGATACGAAAGCGCGTGGCGGTGTCACTGATCGTGGTCTGCAGATGCGCTGCGCGACGCCGAAAACACCTCCTGTGAACCTGACTTCCGCTTGTTCCTGGGGGCACCGGTTTGATGCGCACCCGCCCGAATAAAAACGCGATACGCGGATCTTCATCCGTGCGGATAAACCCGTGCCCTATGGTGAATTCATGCGGGTGATGAACATCCTGCGCGCAGACGGGTTTCTGAAAGTCGGGCTGGTCGGACTGGATGAAAATGTAGAAGAGGCGGCCGCGCTGACATCGGGCGGCAGTTGAAACTGCGCCTCGATTTCGCGGCCCGAACTCCTTGGACGGGCGCATCAATGGTCAGGATCAATCTGGTAAAACCCGCGTCCAGTGCCATCTGCGCAAGCGCTTGCGTGGCCTCTCTGCTCCCCATCCAGTGTAGTTGAAACCAGTCACTGCCGGGACCGCTGCTGCGCACCTTGTCGAGCGGTTCGCCGCTCTGCGCGCTCAGCACCATCTTGATCGACTAGGCCTCGGCCGCGCGGGCAGTTGCGCTCTCGCCTGCGTCATGCAGCAGTCGGTGATAGGCAGGGGCGCGATCAGAAAGGGCGCAGCGAGCTTTTGTCTCAGCAGCGACACTTCTGTCGACCCGCTCCGCAGATCGCGCAGCATTCGTGGCGTGACCTGTGCCTGCTGAAAAGCGGTTTCATTGGCAGAAAGGGTCTGCCCACCCCCGGCAACGGCCAAGAAATACGCACGGTTGCGCGGGCTCATCCCCGCGCGTGCACGGTTGTAATAGTCGTTCAAAGTGCGGGGCAATTGCTCTGAAGCGGGCGCTGTAAAACTCAATGTTCCGGCTCCATGCAACGCCCGACCCTGTAAGCCGCCAAAGCCTGTGCTTCAACGAACAGGCGCTATTTACAGGTAATTGGATGCTGGGTAAAACCCAATGCTGGCCTTCTCGGCTCAGAGGATGAACATTCCCAGCATTGGTTTTGTCATGAACCCGCGCTGTTGCGGGCCCCGCCCGCGCTGTACCATTTCGCTCAAACCCCCTCGCGCCGCTGCGCATCCCGCACCAAAGCCGCCATTCGGTAAAACCCATGGGCCATTTTGGTGAAGGGTGTCAGCAAAAAGAACGCGAGCACGGCGCCGAGGTGAATAACCAACAGGCCCGGCATCCAGCCAGAACCGCTTGCCGCATAGAGCAACAGCCCGCTCAGCCCGACAAATCCCAGCAACCCGGTAAAGGCGATCTCTCCGCCAAAGGCATTGGTCGCACCGAGCGATTTGTCCGACCGCAGCTTGAGCCAGACCATTTTGCCACAGCCCAACATCAACAGAACACCGCCCGACAGACCAAGGATTTTGGGGGCGGAGAACAGCCCGTAAGGAGCGGGCATACCAAGCAGGCAATGCATCAGCGTCGCCACGCTGGTCGAAGCAAAGCACAACAGAAAGCCGTACATGATCGCCTGATGCGCATAGCGGCGGGCATGGGTGAAACGGTCTTCGTCCTCAAAGTTGCAACCGTCGCCATGCCCGCCCTTGAGATTGCGCATGTTCGCGATTGAGACGATGGCCCCGCGCAGATGCGAGAGGCGAACCGGGGCACCGCCGACGGTTTGCCAGTAACGGCGCAGCCCGATGGCAATGCTCGCCAGCGGAAACAGAAAGGCGGGCAGAAAGATTGCCACCATCGCATTGTGAGACAGCACTGCATAGAAACCTTCGCCCCCCGCAGCGGCCAGCGCGCGGGCGGCCCAGAAGAGCAGGGCAAAGCCGAATACGGTGGCGAGCACAATGGCGAGGCCGTTTTTCTGAAAGGCTTTCCCGGCAGCACGTGGAAAGGCGAGCTCCTCCCAACTGTCCTGGCGCACATCGGCCAAGGCTTGGGGCAGGTTCAGTTCAAACTCATGCGGAGCGGTGTATTGGCAGGCGTAGTAGCAGCCCCGGCAATTGTGGCACAGGTTCGCCAGTTGCGTCAGATCCCCATCCGAAAAGGCGCGCTCGGCCTGAAGGGCAGGGAAGACCGAACAGTAGCCCTCGCAATAGCGGCAAGCGTTACAGATTTCGGCCTGACGGCGGGCCTCTTGGAGTAGATCAATTTGCATGGGCTGCGGCCTCCTTGCCTGCGATACGTCCGAAGACGGTGCCGATGGTCATGCCAAATCCGGCAAGATACCCTTGGCCCAAGATCGAGCCCGCCATGGTTTCGCCCGCCGCCCAGAGGTTGCTGACCGGGCGGTCGCCGATGGAGCATTGCGCGTTTTCGTCCACCTTCAGCCCGAGGTAGGTGAAGGTGACGCCTGTCCTGAGCGAATAGCCGTAGAACGGCGGCTCGGTGATCGGTCGCGCCCAGTTTGTCTTGGGCGGGGTCAGACCCGTGGTCGCTACGCCATCAAGTTCGGTGGGGTGGAAGGCACTTTGATCGCCGCAGGCTTCGTTGAACTCGGCCACGGTGTGCTCCAGCGCATCAGCGGGCAGGCCCATCTTTCCCGCCAGTTCCGCCAGCGTATCGGCTTTGATCGGGGGGAAGACCGAAGGCATGAACAGGTTCAACGATTTCGCGTCAATGATGACATAGCCGACCTGATCGGGCTGGGCGGCCACCAGTCGGCCCCAGATGGCGTAGCGTTTGGGCCAGACATCCTCGCCCTCGTCATAGAACCGCTGTGCGTCCTTGTTCACGACGATGGAGAAGGGCACGCAGTCAAGTCGCGTGACGATCCCGCCATCGAATTTCGGTGCCCGCCCGTCAATGGCGACGGCGTGGCACTGGGTCGGGTCGCCCACCTGTGCGATGCCTTGGTCCAGTAGGTCCGCCAATACCACGCCGCGGTTATAGGGCGTGCCCCGGATCAGGAAGTTCTTCGCCGCTGGCCCCCATGCGCGGGCGAGCCAGTCGGTATCTGCCTGAAAGCCGCCAGAGGCCACGACGACAGATTTGGGCGAGAGGCTCTTGGCGGCCCCCTCATGGGTATAATCCACCCGCGTCACCCGGTCGCCGTCCAGCTCCAGATGGGTGACGGCAGCTTCATAGAGCACATCCACGCCCAATCCTTCGGCGGTGCGGTAATAGGCGTTCACAAGGCTTTTCCCACCGCCGCGGAAGAAGGCATTGGTGCGGGCAAGTGACAGGGTGCCCGAGAGCGAAGGCTGAAACCGCACGCCATGTTCCTCCATCCATGGCAGGCATTCCTCAGAGGTGCGGATCGCGAGACGGGCGAGGTGCTCATCCGTCTTACCGCCCGTCACCTTCATCAGGTCGGCGAGGTATTCCTCTTCGGTGTAGCTTTCGACCAGCGGCCCCAGTGGCCCGTGGTGCATGCAGCGGAAGTTGCGGGTATGGCGGGAATTGCCGCCCCGGTAGGGTTTTGGCGCGGTCTCAAGGATCAGCACGCGGGCGCCCGCTTCTGCGGCGGTGATCGCGGCACAAAGGGCTGCATTGCCGCCGCCGATCACGACGATATCGCAAGCCTCGGTCACAGCAGGTCTCCGTCATAGGTCTCATCACGCGAGGGCTGCGCGCGCAGGGCGCGCACCCGGACCCGTTGGGCCGCTTCGATATGCGCGCGCATCGCCGCTTCGGCGAGGGCGGCATCACGGGCCTTGATCGCGTCGAGAACCCCAAAGTGCTCTTCCACCGCATTCTCGGCGCGGGCAGGGTCGGTCAGCGTCGTCGGCCCGAGGATCATCAGCGTCTTTTGCAGCGTATGGATCGACCGGGTCAGGAAGCGGTTCTTCGCAGCGTCCAGAAGGGCTGCGTGGAACTGACGGTTGAGCGTGAAGGCCTCAGGCACATTGCCCAAGGTGGCGAGCTGCTGGTTCATGTCCTGAAGTTCTTCGATCTCGATGTCCGATGCGGCGCGGGCGGCCAGCCGTGCAGCGGTGCCCTCTAACACGGCGCGCATCTCGTAAAGCTCCATCACCTCGGCATAGTCCAGCGTGCGGATGCTTGCGCCTTGGCGGGGGATATGGGCCACGACGCCATCGGCCTCCAACTGGCGGATCGCTTCGCGCACGGGGGTGCGGGAGACGCCCAAGCGCTCGGCCAGCTCCGTCTCACGCAGGCGGTCGCCGGGGTTGAGCCGTCCGGCGCGCAGTTCATCCATCAACTGATTGTAGGCAGAGTTGCCCTGCGGCGTGCGGTCTTCTTCGCTCATGAAACCCCCTCCGATAGGTATTGCATACAGGTGGATACAATCGTATCCAGAAAGGGTCAAGCCCGGAAGAAGAAGTGAGTCGAACCCTATGCTCCTCTCCAAACCGACCCGCCGTCGTGCGCTGACCCTTATCCTCGCCGCGGCTGGTACTGCGCTCTTTTGGTGGCTCGATCTGCCGCTGCCATTCCTTTTCGGGCCGATGGCCGCCTGCCTTATCGCGGCATTGTCGAACGTGCCGATCAAAGGCTTCGGACAGGTCTCGGTCGCGGCGCGCACGATCCTTGGGGTGGCGGTGGGGGCCTCAATCACGCCTGACCTTTTCCACCAACTGCCACAGATGGCGATGTCGGTGGCGCTGGTCCCGGTCTTTATCGCGCTAATCGGGATTATCGGCGTCCCTTTCTTTCGGCATGTTTGGGGGTTCGACGCGCCGACGGCCTATTACGCCGCCATGCCGGGCGGCTTGCAGGACATGGTGATCTTTGGCACCGAAGCGGGGGGCGATCCGCGTGCGCTGTCACTGATCCATGCCACGCGGGTGTTGATTATCGTCACCCTCGCGCCTGTCTTTTTGACCTTGGCTTACGGGGCAGGGCTGACCAATCCCATCGGCGCACCGGTGGCGGAACTGCCGGTGGGTGAGATGGCCCTGATGGCCGCCGCAGCTCTGATCGGCTGGAAGGGAGGCGAACGGATCGGCCTATTTGGCGCGTCCATCCTTGGCCCCATGATCGTGACCGCCGTTCTGTCACTCTCCGGCCTGATCCACAGCCGCCCGCCAGCCGAGGCCATCCTTGCCGCGCAGTTCTTTATCGGCTGCGGGATCGGCGTGCACTTTCTGGGCGTGACATGGGGCGAACTGACGCGGGTGGTGCTGGCGGGCATCGCCTATGTGCTGGTGCTGGCCGTCTTGGCCGCAGGTTTCACCGGGCTCGTCACTTGGGCCGGGTTGGGCGATCCGGTCGAGGCGTTCCTTGCCTTCGCGCCGGGCGGGCAGGCCGAGATGACGGTGCTGGCCATCGTCACCGGGGCCGATCTGGGCTTTGTCATCACGCACCACCTGACCCGCATCGTGCTGGTGATCGTCGGCGCACCGCTGGTGGCGGGGCTTATGGTGCGTAGACGGAAGGGTTGATCATATGGATCGGTGCACCTGCCGCAAAGGCGTTTACCTGTTCGAAGATATCGGTGAATTGCTTGTCGAATTCGTCTTCGGTGACAAAGCCGATATGCGGGGTGGCGATCAGTCTGGGGTGCGAGAGCAGAGGGTCATTGGGATCCGCTAGCGGCTCGGTATCAAAGACATCTACCGCCGCCGCGCCCAGATGCCCGGCGTTAAGCGCTTGCAGCAGCGCGCCTTCGGCAATCAGCCCGGCGCGCGAGGTGTTCACCAGTACCGCGCGGGGCGACATGGTGCTGAGGTCTTCCGCGGTGACGCTACCGCCGGTCTCAGGAGTAAGCCGGAGATGCAGGGAGACCACGTCGCAGGACCCGAAGAACGCCACGCGGCTCTTGGCAACGGTCTCACCTTCGGCTTTCGCCCGCGCGCGTCCGGCTTCAGAGCCCCACCACACAATCTCCATGCCAAAGGCGCGGGCGTAGTCCGCCACCACACGTCCGATGCGCCCATAGCCATAAAGCCCCAGCCGCCGTCCGTGCAAGCTGCGTCCGACGCCCATCTGCCAGTTGCCCGCCTTGGCGCTCGCCATCTGCTGCGGCAGTTGCCGCATGGCCGAGAGGATCAGCGCAAAGGTTAGTTCAGCTGCCGCATGGTTGGCCCCATCCGCGCCTTTGTTGGAACACAGCAGCACGCCCTGATCGGTGCAAGCCGCGACATCCACATGCGGATAGGCGCCGCGCTGCGAGATCAGGCGCAAGTTCGGCAGACGCTCCAGCAGCCCGCGCGTCACCTTCGTCCGCTCGCGAAAGAGCACCACGCAATCGGCATCCTGTAAACGGTCGGCCAAGATCGCCTCATCGGGCTGATGGTCCGTCCAGACGGTCACGTCGTGCCCTGCCAGCAGATCAAAGCAGGGCAACCCGCGCAGGGTGTCGAACCAGTCGTCGAGGATATGGACCTTCATCCCGGGCCCCCTATGCGGAAAGCGCGTTGATCGCTTTGCTGATCCGCTCATGCAGGATGAGCAGATCAGGGTCGCGGTCTTTTTGCGTGTTTAGGCTAGTAATCAACTCAGCGCGCAGTTTTTCCAGATCACGGCGGGCGATGCGGATTTTCTCGTAATTGGTCATCATTCGCTTCTCAGTGGGACAACAGAACGGGGATTTTGATCTTTTCCAGCACCTCGGCGGTCACCCCACCAAGGAAATCTTCGCGGAACTTGGAGTGCTCATAGGCACCGAGCACCAGCAGCGAGGGATCGTGCCGCTCGCAATAGGACAGCAGGGTCTGCGCCACCGGATGGGTGGTCGGGAAGTTCTCATGCACCGCTTCGACGCCGTGGCGGTCAAGATGGGTCATCAGATCGGCGATCGGCCAAGAGGTGCGTTTGCCGACCGTCAGAACACTGACCCGGCCATCGGCCTCAAGCAGGCGCAGGCTGTCCGACAAGGCCCGCGCGGCGGCGCGCCCCCCGTCCCAGGCCAGCGCCGCGTGGCTGTGCTGCGCGCCCGCGTCATAGCCTGCCGGAACCACGATCACCGGACGCCCAGATTGTAGCGCGATCCGGTCTGGGTGGTGGGTCACATGGGCATCATCGCTTTCGGCCCGCGCGCCGACGATCAGCATATCATAGTACCGCGCGCCTTCGGAAAGCAGCGTGTCGACGCGGCCCGTCTCCTCGCGGAAATCCAGCGCTTCGCCCAGACCAAGTGCCGGGCGTAGCTCTTCGAACCGGCGGGTGACTTCGGCCAGGATCTCGCTGTTGGCAGCCTCCAACAGGGCGCGGGCCTCTTCGGGGATCCAGCGCGAGCGGAGGTCGATCACCTCATGGGCGGTATGGGCAAGGATCGCCGTGACATGCGCGCCGCGCTGTTTGGCTAGGGAAGCGGCATAGCGCAGCGCGGCGACGGAGGCGTCGGAGCCGTTGAAGGCGACAAGAAGGTTCATCACGGGCATGTCAGTGGCCCTCCCAAATGCGCGAGGGGACAAAGACACAGCCATCCGCCAGCTTGCGCGCCGTCCGTAGCAGCCCGGCAGAGTTCAGCGCGAAGCCGTCGGACGTGTCGTAATCCACCAGCACGGCAATCGTGCCAGAGGCATGTTCGAGCACCACATCGGCGGGGCTTTGGGTGGGGCGTTCCAACAGGCCATCGGCCACACTGCCAGGCGTGAGCGCGCAGGACGCAAGGCATTGCGCCCCGGTCACCGCCATGGAGGGGTGCGTGTTCCACGGCATGAAATAGCGCGTCGCGATGGTGCCGCCGTCTCGGGCAGGGGCCAGCAGGCCGAACTTTGGCGTGACGGATTTTGCCACATCCCCCATGCCCATTGCGGCTCCGGCCTGAAGGCGGATCGCTTCCATACGCGCAAAGAAATCTTTGTTTGCATCGAGTTCAGCGACGCTCTCGTAACCGGTCAGACCGAAGTCTGTCGCACGGGCAATGACCATCGGCATGGCCACATCCATGCAGGTGACTTCGATCCCGTCAAAGGTATCGCGGATGTTGCCCGTGGGCAAAAACGCCCCGGTCGAAGAGCCGACGACGCCCATGAAGTTCAGTGCGACAGCGGCGCCGGCCCCGGGCACGCCCGCGATCTCGGTGTCGCCATCATAGGTGAGCACGCCGCCGGGGGTTAGGACTTTGGACAGCACCTTGGCCCCGGTGTTGACCGCGTGGATTTTGACATCTGTCACATCGCCGGTGGGGTGGACGAGGCCCAATTCCACCGCCGCTGGCCCGACGCCCGACAGGATGTTTCCGCAGGTCGGTTTGAAATCGACCAGCCGATCCTCGACCGAGACTTGGGCAAAGAAATAGTCCACATCGGCCCAACCGTCGTCAGAAGGCGAAAGCATCGCAACCTTGGTGGTCACCGCCGCCCCGCCGCCGATGCCGTCGATGTTCAGCGGATGTCCGGAGCCGACCACGGCGAGCAGCACTTCGGCCAGCGTTTCGCGGTCTTCGGGCAGGTCCGCGCGGTTGAAGTATGGCCCCCGCGAGGTGCCGCCGCGCATGAAGAGATAGGGGATAGCTGTCTGTGTCATCTTTAAACTCCTCAGTTCAGCGGCCAGGGCAGATCGACTGCGCCTTGCAGCAGACCCGGCGGGAAATCACGGTTGAGTGCCCCGGCCATGACGCACATCAGCGCGATGCCGCAGGCCGTCAGGATCAGGGTTTTCGGCCAATGCGCCTGTGCGCGAACCCGCAGGAAGCTGATCAAAAAGCCCAAGAGCGCGAGGATAAAGCCGACGAAGTATGTGGCGACGATCAGCCCCACGAACCACGCGAGCGTGCTCCAGAGGCCATAGGGCGCATCAGCATCCTCGCCCGAGACTTCCTTGTCGGCGAAGATCGCATCGCTTTCGGGACGCAGGATCATCTGCACCAGCAAGATCAGCAGCGCGGCCAAGGCGATGCCCCCCACGACCAGCGGCACGATCTTGTCGGTCATGTTGTAGTCGGGGATCAGCGAGGCATTGATCAGCGCGGCCACGACATAGCCCATGATGATCAGCAAAAAGACCAAGGGCGCGCGTTTGGAGCCGGACTGAACATCGCCCTCGGCCATGATCGACTTGGCCTGACGCAGACCCAGCACGACAGAGACCACGGTGATGATCAGCAGCACGATGACGATGGGGGAGAAGACATACTCCATGCCTTCCTCAAACGACTTGCGGAACCGGAATGATGCGATTTGGAACGCTTGGTTCGAGAATTTCTCGACCGGGTTGGACAGGACGAAGCCGATCAGAAAAGCCGGGCGCGACCAGTCAAAGCGGCGCAGGAAGATGCCGATCAGGCCGATCACGAAAAGCGCGAGGATGTCTTCGAAGTTCTGCCCCGACTGGAACGCCGCGAAAGAGATCAACATGAAGAGAAACGGCGCAAGGTAGGTGAAACGGATCGTGGTCAGCTTGGCGATGCCGCCCGAGGCCGCGATGCACAGCAGCGTGCCGACGACGTTGGCCAACGCCAGCAACCAGACGATCGAATAGGTGATGTCGAGGTTGTCGCGCAGCATCGAGGGGCCGACTTCGATCTCGCCGGAGCCCAGCAGGGCGATGGCACCGATGAAAATCGCCATCGAGCCGGAACCGGGAATACCGAAGAGCAGGGTAGGGACCAAGCCGCCGCCCTCTTTCGCGTTGTTCGAGCTTTCCGGCCCGATCACGCCACGCACTTCGCCTTTGCCGAAATTCGATTTGTCTTTCGTCGTTTGAACTGCGTGGCCATAGGCGATCCAGTCAACGACCGAGCCGCCAAGGCCGGGGATGATGCCAACGACCACGCCGATCAACGAGCAGCGCACCGACAGCCATTTGTTGGCAACCCAGTCGCGCACGCCGTCACCCCAGCCCGCGCCGAGTTTGGCTTCTTTGGAAATCGCCCGGTCTTGGCGTAGAAGCGAAACGATTTCTGGTACGGCAAAGATGCCAAGGCCGACGATCACCAGTTTCAAGCCGTCCGTCAGGTAGGGGATGTCATAGGTCGCCATGCGCAGGGAGCCGCCCGCGTCGGCTTCACCGATGGTGCCGATCAGCAGGCCGAGGCCCGCGGCGGCGAGACCTTTCAGCGCCACGCGTCCCGCCAGCACCGCCACCATCGACAGACCTAGGATTGAGATCATCAGCATTTCGGGCAGGCCGAAGGACAAGACGATGGGCCGCGCGATGACAATGAACATCGTCAAGAAAGCCGCGCCAACCAGACCGCCGAAAAGCGATGACGTGAAAGCCGCCGAAAGCGCCCGCGCGGCTTGGCCTTTCTTGGCCATCGGAAAGCCGTCGAGCACCGTGGCTTGGCTGGCCGAAGACCCTGGAATGCCCATCAGAACCGATGCGAAAGTGTCAGAGGTAGGCACCACCGCGACCATGCCGATCATCAGCGCCAGACCCAGCACAGGGTCCATGCCGAACATGAAAGGCAAAAGCAGCGACAGCCCCGCGATCCCGCCGAGGCCGGGAAAGACCCCGACAGCGAGGCCCATGACCACGCCCAGCACCAGATATCCCAGAACCATAGGTTGCAGAATGAGAGCCCATGCCTGGCCAAGCGCAGGCAGAGCGGTTGCGAACAGATCCATCGCACCGACCTCGAAATGTTAGAAAAAAGGGGGGGGGTGGCCCCGGAATTGACCCGGGGCCGAGAGGGTTCCGCTTACTTCAGCGAAACGCCATAGGCTTCTTGCAGCCAGTTGGTGACGAAGGCTTTCGCCTCTGCAGAGACGGTCGTGCCGCGCTCAGTCGCCTTTGCCGCGCCTTCGCCTACGAAGACGGGGTACTTACCGACACGCTTTTCAGCGATCTGGGCAAAGTCTTCGCGGTTGCGCACCGCGTCAAAGGCCGCCGTGTAGGTCGCGATCACATCGTCGGGTGTGCCTGCGGGGAGGAAGGCGATCTTTTGCACCGGGAAACCTGCGATAAAGAAGGCTTTCCATGCGTCCCATGCTTCACCTTCGGTGGCGCAGCCTTCGGTCGCTTCGCAAACTTCCTTGAAAGTCGCGATGTCGGGAAAGGTGGGGTCGCGAACGATGTTGCCGTCCTCGTCCAGCGCGCCCCATGTCATCATCGGCACGGCCTGACCTTTTTCGACGAGGTCGGCAGAGGCGCCGAGGTAGCTCGAGGAGGTCTGATAGTCGATCGTGGCCTCGCCGCGCTCAAACATCAAACGGCCATCGCCACGGCCCTTGATGCCGAAAACAGGCTCGACATTCATGCCCAGCATTTCCCATGCCAGCAGCGGCACGAGGTCAAGGCGCGTGGCACCCTGCGAGCCGTAAATGAAGTTGACGTCTTTGAGGTTATTGGCGGTGCCGTCGAATTTCTCACCGTCTGTGGGGTTCAGATAAGCGACCCCGCCGGTGCCCGACGCCATGACCGGGTTCCAGTCGCTGTACTCATACCGCACGCGCGGGTCGTCCAGCAGATAGGGGAATTGGGTCGAGCCGGAGGTGCCGAAAAGGACCGTGCCCTCGTCATGCTCTTGCTCTTGGAACCAGTTGGCGCCTTTGGTTGAACCTGCACCCGGCATGAACTTCACGACCACCGTGGGGTTGCCGGGCAGTTCTTCGGACAGAAGCGGCGCAAAGAAGTTGGCCCATTTGGCCGAGCCGCCGGTTTCCGAGAAGGGGATGACCCACTCGATGGTTTTGCCTGCAAAATCGACCTCGGCCAGCGCCGGGGCGGCGAGGCAGGCGGCGGATGCAGCGGTGGCGGCGAAATACTTGATAGTCATAGGTGTCCTCCCGTAGACATTCTGTACCGGTCAGACTTTCACGTCTGCCGTCGTTCGGATTTGTTTAGGGAACGAATCCCTCCTCCAACACGGGCACTCTGCCTTTCCAACCTTGCGCGAAACTTGCGCATTAGGATTAAGTTTTAATCATGCGCATTACAGTCATCGAAGACAATGAGGCCCTTGCCCAAGGAATTGCCCATCGCTTGCGGGATCGCGGCCATGCGGTGGATCTGCTGCACGACGGGGAAGAGGCCGATGCCTTTCTGCGCCACGAGGGGGCAGATCTAATCGTTCTGGATTGCAACTTGCCCGGCTGTGATGGGCTGGAGGTTCTGAGCCGCCTGCGCCGCCGCGGCGATGGAACGCCGGTGATCCTGCTGACCGCGCGGGCAGAGACGTCAGAGCGGGTTGCCGGGCTGGATGCCGGGGCCGATGATTATCTGACCAAACCCTTCGAGATGGACGAGTTGGAGGCGCGGCTGCGGGCCATGGCGCGGCGCAAGAACCTAGAGTTCGCCGCCCGGGACGCGATTGGCCCCTTGGTCTTTGACCGTACCAACCGCCAGTTGTTAAAGGACGAACAGCCACTGGCCTTCCCCCGCAAAGAACTGGCGACCTTGGAGTGTTTGCTGGAACGGCGCGGGCGGATCGTCTCGAAATCCCAACTGATCACCCATGTCTATGGCACCGGGGCCGCGCAGGAAGACAGCGCAATCGAGCCGCATGTGTCGCGTCTTCGCAAACGGTTGGAGCCCTTCGGCATCCGCATCAAAGCGGCGCGCGGGCTGGGCTATATGCTGGAGGTCGATAGCGCATGACCGCGATGTCGCTGCGCTCTAGGCTGTTCATGCTGATCCTGCCGCCGCTGCTGTTGCTTTCGATCGTTCTGGGATTTTGGCGCTTTGAAGTGGCGCAGCGCACCTCTGAAACCCTGTTCGACCGGAGCCTTCTGGCCGCAGCTTTGGCGATCTCCCGCGATGTGGCGATTTCGGGCGGGGACGCACTTTCGCCCAGCACGCGGGATTTCGTCTCGGACGCCGGGGGCGGTGAGCTTTTTTACCATGTCATGGGTCCGGGTGGCATCTACATCACCGGCTATGCCTATCCACCCGTCTCTGGCGGTCGGGCGGGCGAGGATCGGCTGAACTACACGATGGCTGAATATCGGGGCGAGCCTGTGCGCGTTTTGCGGATGCGCGAGAGTACGACCATCGGCAACCTGACCGGCGATACGATTGTCACGGTCTGGCAAAGGGACAGTGATCGCAATGCCTTCGCCGCCGCCTTGGCGCGCCGCGCGGCGGCCTTGATCGCCAGTCTGATGGCGGCCCTTGCTTTGGTGGTCTGGTTCGGGGTGAAGATCGGCCTGCGCCCCTTGAACGATTTGCAAGATGCGATCCAACACAGATCCCCCGATGACCTGCGCGATATTCGCCGCCCGGTGCCGGCTGAGGCCTTTGGTATTGTCGCCACGTTGAACCGGCTGTTCGGGCAGGTGCGCCAGAGCATTGAGGACCATCAGGTTTTTATCTCCAACGCCGCGCATCAACTGCGCAACCCCGCCTCCGCACTGTTGTCATTGGCCGAGGTTTTGCCTGATGTCAGCGACCCGCAAGAGCGTCGATTGAGAGAACGCGAATTGATTGCTGCGGCCCGCAAATCAGCGCGGCTGGCCAATCAGTTGCTGTCTCTTGAACGGTTGCGCTACGACGAGGCCCCTGCATTCGATACGCTCGAGCTCAACGCTGTCGCTGCCGAAGTGTGCAGTGACTTTGCCCCCACCGTCCTGTCGCGGGACATTGGCTTTGGCTTTGAACCATGCACCACGCCGCTCCACGTTGCGGGTGACACTGTGCTGCTCGCCGAAGCGATCACCAATTTGCTTGAAAACGCGCTGACCCATGGCGGCGCCAGCCTCACCGCGATCCGCGTCAGCACCATGGTGGAGGGGCAATTTGCGGTTTTGGCTGTAGAGGATGACGGCCTCGGCATTCCCGAAGGCAGTGCCGAGGCCGCGTTCGAGAGGTTTGGCCAACTAAGCGAAGGGCAAGGCAGTGGTCTTGGTCTTGCGATTGTTAAAGATGTCCTGCGGCGTCACGGCGGCCAAGCCGAACTGGTGCCGCAAGACAAGGGTTTGATCGTAAAGATCAAGATCCCACTGTCTGCGCCGCCCGCCTGACCAGCGGTTCCGATCAAGGGGTCACGCGGACCTTAAAAATCACGCTCCCTTCGGCGCCTGCGGCATGGGTTCCGCTGCAATCCCACCGCAGGGGGCCTTCATATCCCGGAAGGTTGTCGCTTGGGTTTGCGAGATCGCAGACCAGCGAGGGGCTCACGGTTTGCGGTGTGGCTACGGCCTCCGCCAATTGCGTATAGGGCGGCGTTCGGTCGTAAATGACGATGGCGGATGCAATGCGCTGGCTCGGGTTCACCACTGTGATTCGGTAGACCAGTACATCCCCGGGCGAGGCTTGATTTGAATAGCCTTCGCCTGTGCCTTGCGTTTCGTTTCGGACAGTTTTCACCAAAACGAGCTGACTGCCCCCGACTTCGACCGTCACGCGATCCGTATCGGTCGTAATGTGTGAGGCAGTTGTTCCGGAAAAGTCCGTAACGGCCTGCACCTCGTAGGTTAAAGCGCTGCCCGGAGGCAGGCCACCACCCGCCGAGACCCTCGAAATCAGGCAGAGTTCATCGCCCGCTTGCACGGAAATTGGCACGGTCAACGGGGTATCGGGCGCGCCATCGCAATCGTTGTCGATAAAAAGTGCAACCGAGAATGCACCGACCGCAGGCTCGGAAATGTTCTCTACCGTAAAAGTGGTGATGGCAGATGAACTGGCCCGATAGAGATGCGGCAGAAGGGCGATTTGGCCCGCGCCAACGTGCGCGTCACGATCCTCACTCAAAGTGGGGAGTGAAATAATGCCTAAGATAAGACCGCTGTAATCGGTCTCGGGAGAAGGGGTGAAGCTGAACGAGCCATCGTGTGGGTCGCTGTTCACCAATCCCGGCAGTGAGCCCGGTCGCTCGGAAATAGCTCTCCACCCTTCAGCGGGCACCGTTGAGACGGTCAGGCTGCCGGTGTAGTTCGGCGCGAGCCGATAGGCCCATCGTCCATCGGCGCCGACCTGCGGGCTTGCCAAAAGCGCACCGGCATCGTCCAGCAGCTGAATGGTTCCTGCATTCGTTCCCACCTCGTCGCCCGTCGCCGAGCCATCATGCGCGACACCGCCACGGCCATCATCCCGGATCAGCTGGCCCGAAATTTCACCGCCCGTGGTTGCAAGAGCGATCGTGACGCTGGCTTCGTCGTCATCGGCAATTCCGTCTTGCAAGTCATCTTGGGCCAAACCGACGGCTGGATCACTGTCGAGGTCGGGGAGGGAACTGCTCACGATCTCGACAACGTTTGTATAGTTGCCACCCGCCGTGACACGGACTCGTATGGTGAGGGTTTCTGTCGCACCCGGCAGGATTTCATCGACGAACCAAAGCCCCGTACTTGGGTCGAAATAATCGCCGGTCGGAAGGAGCCGTGTTGCTGATATAGGCGAAACCTGCGGGGATGTTTTCAATCACCTTGACCCCCGAAGGCGAGCCGGGGCCGTCGTTCGTCACGCTGATCACCCAGTCGATGATGTCGCCTTCGACAGCGGTTGTGACGGGAGAGGTGGTGCCCGCCTGGAAAGCCTCTTTGGTGATCGAGAGGTCAGAAAACTGCGGGTCGAAACCAAAGTCATAGGCCACTGTGAAGGCACCGGAATCGGCCTTTACACCGACGAGGGGGTTCGACGTCCCGATCTGCGCCCCGGGGGGGAGGTCGGCATCATTGACATCCACCTCTACCCGGTAGGTGGTGCCCGCAGGCAAACCGACAAAGGCATAAGTTCCGTCAGGCTCAGTATCGACTGTCTGGAGAAAACTGTCATCGTCCAGATCATTTGGCGTTGCGTTATCGGAGTACAGATCCACCCGGATCCCGCCCGCCAAGTTCTCTTCCGCGCCGTCTTTTATGTCGGAACCGTCTTGATCGATATAGATATTGCCGCCCAGTCCGGACAGTACGAAAGGTGTCCCGCCGCGGCACGAGGTGCCATCGCTGAAACCGCCCTCATCCGTTCCCGTGGCCAGCCTTAACCGATTGCCGGTCGACGTATCGATTAGGTAAATAGAGTTCGATACCTCCTCGTAGGCGTACATCTGGCCGTTCTCGTCAAAGAAAACCGCAGACCAGATGCCCGTGTAAACACTAGGCCCAAATTCCACTACCGTGGTGAAACCGGCGAGACCATTGTTCGCGAAGACGCGAAACAGGCTGCCGGTGTTTTCGTTGATGCCGTAGATGAAACCGTCCAATGGATTTACGGCGAAATCGGACACCGTGACAGCTTGAGAGAGGGTCAATTGCCCGGCATCGATCGGATTGTTGGGGGCGGCCAAATCCAATAACTGCCAGGTGACATCGTCTACTTCGTAGACCAATATACCGTTGGGCAAGATATCGCCCGCATCTTCGGCCCGTTCGGCGCTGTTTGGGAATGAAGGCATTTCTGTAAAGTTTCCGGTGCCGTCCACGCGCCACAGTTCATCTTTGCCGGGGCGAACGCCATAGATATAGCCATCAAGTTCGTTGTACCCCCAGCCGGCTTCTAACCGGCGCGGCGCTGTCCCGATGGGTTGCGATGACATGGAATAACCCGACCCCGTGTCGGTAAAGCGCAGCTTGCGCAACTGCGTTGGATCGTCAGATAGCAAGTATAGACCACTGTCGCAGGAAACCGGAGGAACATCGCCGGACACGGTCAGCCTGTAGTCCTCGACCTCTCCGTCAAGTGCGACGGGGACGACGCCTTCGGTGGTTGACCACCTGAACCGCGCGAATGTCGGCGTGAGTACGGAACTTCCCGGCACGTTCACATCAAATCGGATCTCGCCATTCAGCGTGCCATCTTTATCCGAAGCGCTGCCATCCTGAAGGTCAGAGGCGATCTGCTCTGTGGCGTCAAAGAGCCCGTTGCCGTTAAAGTCGATCCACGCCTGAAGATAGGCCACGCCGCCTGTCAGACTGCCGACCCCGCCGGTCACCTCGTTTACGAAAACGGTTATCTCTGTCGTGCCGCCAGCAAAGAGCTGCGGGAGCGTGACCCCGTCTTCATCGTCATTGCCGTCAAGATCGTCGCCCAAGGCATCGGCACTTGCTTGAGAGGCGGCCTCGGGGTCAGGAGAAATCGCCCCTAAGTAGGTCCCTGCAATGCCCGTTTCTGCAATGATGTGCAAAGGGTCACCGTAGCTTGCCGGAGCATCACCGCGATCGACCAGAGGGGCTGCGGCGATGTTGATCGGGTAGTCTTCGACCTCCCCATCCAAGGAGACATCTGCCACGCCGACAACCGGGGTCGTAGACCACCGAAAGCGGGCAAAGGTCTGGTCCAATACCGCGTCACCCGGGACAATCACGTCAAATTGGATCAGACCATCGCCCGCGACCTGATCCCCGCCGGTGCCATCGTCTTGCAAATCGCGCGCGATTTCTTCGGCGGTTGCAAGGGCCATGACATCGTTGCCGTCGTAGTCGATCCAAGCGGTCAAAAAACCACCGTCGCCTTGGACACGTGCTTCTATTGTCGCGATAAATCCTTGGATGAGCGGAGGAATAGACACGCCATCGTCATCGTCCGACCCCGCATCATCGGCGTTCCCTGGCCCTGCATCGCTTGTCAAAGCATCGCCCAGATAGACCGTTGGCTCTTGCCCCATCGTATGCAGTGCATCCCCATAAATCGACGGGGCGTCAGTGAAGTCGGCACAGGCTTGAATGTCCGTCAGTTGCAGAGATCCGGCGAAATTTGCGTTGTTGTTTTTCCGGGTGCCATGATCGATCACGATCCGATCAACCGGGGCGCCAAATCCGACTTCCACGGCGAAATTCTCGGGTAGGGCCGCTGTCGAGAATGTGCTGTCGCGCTCTGCCAAGACAGAACCATCCGCATTGGCCCGGCGAAACATGGAGGCCGAAAGTGGGCCGTCCGCGATGGCAGGTTGCACGCGCACGCCGTTGCGTTCGCCGTAGATCACTACGGATTCGTCAAATTCCAAGCTCGTGACGTAGAAAAGGACGGAGTCCATGGGTGTGTCAAAATCGATATTCAACGTGGCATATTGCTGTGTGAACACGGGATTGCCGCCATACCCGGCGGAGTAGAGTTCATTTGCGTTTCCGATCGCGGCTGCGCGGCCAAATCTAGCGTCAGCGTTTGCGGTTGCAGTGAGTGAACCGCCGACGCCGTAGCGGGTGAAAGTGGACGTCGCGCCGAGGGCTGCGGGGCTGTCTGATGTCCAATCGACGATCGAGAACCGCGTTCCAGAACAGCTTGGAAGGGTATCGGCTGGCACGGCGGTTACGTTAACGCTGACGCTGTCGGACCCCGCACCGCCTTCATCGCTGGAATTTGCGGCATCGGCGGTGATGCTGCCTCCCGCCGCGGTAGAGACATAGGCATCAAACTCGATGGCGCCGCTTCCAAGACCGTTCAAACTGGGCATCGGAAGGAGCGGGAAAGTGCCGTTTGTCGGGTTGGAGGCAGGGCGGATGTCTTCGCCCGAGATGACTTGAAAGTTCGTCGTACCCGAAATTTCCGGCGGCAGGGTCACCGAGGTTTGCACATTGGTCATAGGGCTGAGCGACGTATTCACATAGCTCACGCGGTAGGTCAGCGTGGCGCCCTGCGGAACGTCGCCCCCCGAATACGGGGTGCCGTTCACCGCCGTGATGGAGATCGATACGAAAAGGTCTTCAGGCCCCGCAGGTGAGACGGCTGAGGTTCCGGCGACCCAATAGCGCCATGGGTTGTCGTTCCCGGCAGAGGCGCCTTCGGCGGAGTCTCCGCCGTGACCTTCGGCATTGAAATATCCAATGTTGGCCGGGTCGCTGACCTTTACCTCCATGACGGCGTAATAAGTCTCTCCCTGCGCGATCCCGCCGAAGGCGTAGCGCACTGCGTTTGTGCCGCTCGGCAAAACGGACGCGGCGCTGCTATTGAGGTTAAAACCCGCGGTCGTTTCGGTGCAGGCCTCGTAAGAATTAACACCCGGGTCCAGCGATTCGGGAAAGACGGAACCGGCGCCAGTGGCAGGCCCGTCTGGCCCCGCAAGCAGCGGATCATCCGCTTCGCAGGAACCGGGATAGCTGATCCGGTTCCAAGGACCGGTGGTGCCGTAGCGGTCCCAATCGGATCCTGAATCCGGGCCAGCCACGGGGCTGCCCGCACGGAAGGGCGTCGCCCCCCGGCCTCCTGTGATCGTGGTCTCTTCTTGTGTTGAGAAACCGTTTGGGTCGATTGTCCCCCCAGAACCGAAGGCATTGATCTGAACCGCATCCCATTTGTTATGAACGCGGGCGGTGCCTGTGCCGCCAACGCTGCCCCAAGGGCTGCCATTCGTGGGATTGACGAGGTACCCATTCTCTAAGGTGGCGATGTCCGAGCCGTTCGCGAACAATGCAGTATCCGGACGGGTCGAGTAAAAAATACCAGTATCGCCATAGATATAGGCCAGCCCGGCGTTACAGTTGGCGATGGAAAAACCCGCTGCTTGGCACTGCGCCGTGTCAGAGGGAGCCCAGCCGTTTGGAGAGATATCAAACGTCTGCTGCCCTTTCGGACCCCAACCCTTAGACACGCCAGACCCTGTCGAGGCGCGGGCCGGGCGGGCGTCGACGGCCGCGCCCGTGGCGTCAGTCATATAGGCGGATGCGACTTCGGTCCCGGCGGGCACATACAACGTGGCATAGCCGCCCGGACCATCAAGCGTGCCTTCGGCTATGACGGGAAAAACGGCAATGATGGCAATGTTGTCACCGGCTGAAATCGGCGGCAGCCCCGCCGCGACCCGGTCCACGATCTGTTGACGGCTGGCATCGGTCAATGAAACGCCGCCGCCGCCCAGCCAAGCGCCGTGCGAAAGCACCATGGTTGAAAAACAAAGCCAAAAGAATGCCCCTAGAACGGCCTTCGCGCTCGCGCAGAAAAATCTAACGAATATCATGACTTACTCTCAATTTGTCTTTGCATCAGGCTTTCATCGGACAGCTTTTGCGTCAATCTGGGCAGGTGGGTCTTAGGCATATGCTTTTGGCTAGATCCGCTATGCTTTGGTGAGATTTCTTAACCTCGGAGGGTTAACTATGTATTGAAAGACCTTTGGATCGGATGTCTGTGGCTATTGGAGGCCGGGCGCGCTTGGTGTTGTCGCCTGCGTTAGCGCCATGACGACATCCGGGGTTGAGCGCGGCCTTATAGGCCCCGACGTCAGGTGGTGGCCGTGAGGCAAAACAGTCGTTAACCAAAATTAAACCAGTCCCTCCCTATCAAGGATGTGAAAGGGAGAATTTGATGAAACGTCTTGTTATATTGGGATTTCTCACCGGATCGCTGGCGGCCTGTGTCGAACCTCCGGCCTCACCGATGGAAGCCGCGGCGCGGCGGGCGGCAGCGGCGGAATTGACCGCCAAACAATGTGCAGGCTTTGCGGGCGGCTATGAGAGCGTGCGCAAATTGCGGCACGACGCGAACCAGAATATCGCCACGGCACGGCGGCTTGGGGCGACGGATGCGACGATTGCCAAGGCGCGAACGGATGTGCGCATGGCCTTTGATATGCAGGTTGCCTTCTCTAATCCGCAGCAGGCTTGCAACGTGATGGTGGGCGAGCTGGCTTGGGCTACGGGGTGACCCGCTCTAGCGATGCGCCACGTCGAGCCAGATCGGCAGATGGTCCGACGCGCGGCGGGTCTGCGAGGTCTCGACCACGCCGCCTTGGCGCACTGTCAGGTGCTGATCCAACGCCATACGATCAAGAAAGGCCACGGGCATCCGGGCGTGATAACTCTTGCCCGGAGCATGGATCGTAAAGCGTTTCGCCAAGCGGCCCAGCCCGACCTTTTGGGACCATTCGTTCAGATCGCCCGCGATCAGCGTGGGGCAGTCGGCGCAGGCATCAAGATGGGCGATCATAGCGCTCAACTGTTCCTTGCGGGAGGGGCGCAGCAGGCCGAGATGCGAGGCGATGACGCGCAATTGCCGCGCGCCGATGTGCAGATCGGCCACCATGGCACCGCGCGGCTCGACCCCCGGCAGGGTCAGATGCGCCACCTGATCGATCTTGGCAGTGGGGCGGACCAAAACGGCATTGCCGTGCCAACCAATGCTGACATCGCTTGGTGTTGGCACGGGGCGCATGCCCGTGACCTCTTCGACCCGATCCAGCGGCAGGGCAGAGGGGCGCGGGGCGCGGCGGCGGTCGGCTTCTTGCAGCACCACCACATCTGCATGCAGGCTGCGGATGATCCGCATGATCCGCTCCGGATCGCGGCGTCTATCGGTGCCCAGGGCCTTGCGGATGTTATAGCTGACGATGCGCAGCGATTGGGGGGCGACGGCGGGGATCATAGAACAGGCGCTCCCAAACGAAACAGTCCCTCGGCCACCTTGCGGATCATCCCCGTCGGAGGCTTCTCCATGGCGCAGTGTTCGGAGAGATGTTCAAACCAGTCATGCAGCTTTGCGACCGACCCCGCGTCATAGACGAAAAGCGTCACCTCAAAGTTCAGCAACATGCTGCGCACGTCGAAATTGGCGGTGCCCACAAGCCCCATATCGTCGATGATCCCGGCTTTGGCATGGATCATCCCGGGCTGGTAATACAGCACATGGCCGCCGGCTTCGTGCAGGTCGCGCAGGTAGGCACCGCGGGCAAAATCCGCCAGCCGTTGGTTCGAGCGTTCGGGCACCAGCACCCGCACGTCCACACCGCGTCGGGCAGCGGTCGTCAAAGCCGCACCAAGCGCTTCGGTCGGCACGAAATAGGGGGTCACGAGCCAAATCCGCGCCTCGGCCAAATGCAGCGCGCGGATCAGACCGTCGTGCAGCGGGTCTTCGGTGATATCGGGGCCGGAAGGGACCAATTGCACCGTGGCGGTCCCGCCCGTATGCGCCGCGACCGAGGGGGCAGGGTCCAAAGCCTCCCCGCTCGCCACGCCCCAATCCGAGCGGAAAACATCGCCGAAACTCTGCACTGCGCGCCCCTCAAGCAAGAAGGCCAGATCGGTCCAGCCGTCCTCTAGCGCCGTGGGGCCGAGGTAGTGCGCGCCGATGTTCATGCCGCCCGAAAAGACCCGCGCATCATCCGCGATAATCATCTTGCGGTGGTTGCGAAGGTTCAGGTGGCCAGAGCCCGGCACTTGCAACAGCGGTGAATAAAAGCGCACCTCACCCCCTGCCGCACGCAGACGGCGCAGCGCGGCTGCCGGGCCGCGCAGGGTGCCCAAACGGTCCATCAGCAGCCGAACTTTGACACCAGCCTTGGCGCGTTCGGTCAGCGCGTCGACAAAGATGCGGCCGGTGTCGTCATTGGCAACGATGTAGAAAAGCGCGTCGATCCGTTTCTCGGCCCCATGGATCAGCGCCATCACGGCTTCATGCGCCGCTGTCGGATCGCCCAAGAGCCGCAGGTCTTGCCCATGGGCGGCGGCGGGCAGGCCGAAATACTGCATCGTCGCGTCCAGCGTATGCACCGGGCGGGGCGGCGGCCCTCCGGTTTCCCCTTTGAGGAAATGCACCGGCGAATAGCGCGACGATTGTTTGCGAAAGCCCAGCCCGAGAAACAACGGCACCGCCACCCAAGGCAGCGCGATGATGAACAGCAGCCAAGCCGCCGTCGATTGCGGCGTGCGGCGCTGTTGCAAAATCACGATCGCCGCCAGCAGCGTCAGGATCACGATGATGACGATCTCTAGATGAGTGGTGATCCAAGACATGGGGTGAGGTCCGCTCCTTCTTGCTGCCAATAGAGGCAAATAACGCGTTCACCTTTGACAGCAAGCCTTGGTCGGTGTCAGGCGTCGATGAATGATTTTAGTGTGGTTTTTGCGGTGGTGGCTTTGGAACGTGGGCCTTGCATGCAATCCTACCGTCGGTGCAGGACCGATCCACGCAGGCTTTTTGCACTTGGGTGACCGTGACTGGGGCTGAATTTTCCGTATTGCGGCGGCAAGTATTTGAAGCAGCTTAATAATTATCGTTAAGCCCCAAGGCGGAAACACACTTGATACATAACTTAAGCGGCGCTTGGCCGAGGGTATGTTGCAAATGTGCGACAATCAGCGCATCGCAATTCTGTGAAGTGAAAAACCTGAAACCCAATACTAGATGAGGCGTTGCGTGAGTGACCCTGCGGCGAGGATCGCAGGTCACCTGTATTTAAGGAGCAGAACATGAAACGCACGACAACAATCGCCAGCATCGCCCTGATCGCATCCAGCGCCTTCGCGGGTGCAGCAGCAGCCGGTTCGCTGGAAGACACCACAGTTGAAGCACCGGTTTTCACACCTGCGCCGACACCTGTGGCCGTTGATGGCGACTGGACAGGCTTCTACACCGGTCTTCAGGTTGGTCAGACCGACATCGACAGCGACAGCGGCGCCCTTGACGGCGACGACACGTCCTACGGTTTCCACGCCGGTTACGACTATGACTTCGGCAAGTTCGTACTGGGTGGTGAACTCGACTATGACAAAACCGACATCGATCTGGGCAACGGCGCCGGTGATGTGGATTCCGTCGCCCGGGCCAAGCTGAAAGCCGGTTACGACTTCGGCAACACGCTGGTCTATGCAACAGCTGGTGCAGCACGTGCCGACACAAGCGTTGGTGATGAAACAGGCCCCTTTGCTGGTCTGGGCGTCACATATAAAGTCACAGACCGTTACACCGTCGGTGGCGAAGTGCTGCAGCACAAATTCGATGACGTAGGCGGCACAGGCGACGATCTGGACGCGACCACGATCTCCCTGCGTGGTTCCATGCGCTTCTAATCTGTCTTGGCGGGGTAACTCGCTTGGATAGGGGCCGGCTTCCGAAAGGAGGCCGGCCCTTTTTTGTGCGGACAGGCCGCGTTGCGGGCATGTCATCTGGCAAAGATGGCTGATACTGCCTCAACACGCTGTCTTCGACCGTCATGGCCACGCGCTGCGCGTATAAAAACTTAACCGGACAAGGGGCTTGGCGCAGGGCGGCGGGCTTGCTACAATCCTGCCATGAACACCGCAACGCTCATTATTTGCTGCATTACCCGCTGAGACTTCCTCGCGGGCCGCTGTTCACGTCATTCCCATTCTGACAAAACTATGCCAAGCCCGCGTCACACCCGCGCAAGGACGCCTGCCCATGACCCGTGACCTGACGATCAAGCTGCACAACACCGCCACCCGGAAGAAAGAGGATTTCACGCCGATTGATGCGCAGAATGTGCGGATGTATGTCTGCGGTCCCACGGTCTATGACCGTGCGCATCTGGGCAATGCACGGCCCGTGATCGTGTTTGATGTGCTCTACCGTCTGCTGCGGCATGTCTATGGCCCCGAACACGTCACCTATGTGCGGAATTTCACCGATGTGGATGACAAGATCAACGCCCGCGCCGCGACAAGCGGGCGCAGCATTGGTGAGATCACGGCCGAGACGACACAGTGGTATCTCGACGACATGGCCGCCGTCGGCGCGCTGGAGCCCGATCATATGCCGCGGGCCACGCAGTACATCCCGCAGATGGTCGCGATGATCCGCGGCTTGATCGATGAGGGCTACGCCTATGAGGCCGAGGGCCATGTGCTCTTCCGGGTGCGCAAATATGCCGAGTATGGCGCGCTCTCGGGTCGCTCGGTCGATGATATGATCGCAGGCGCGCGGGTTGAGGTGGCACCCTACAAAGAAGACCCGATGGATTTTGTGCTTTGGAAGCCTTCGGATGAGGGCACCCCCGGCTGGGAGTCGCCTTGGGGGCAGGGCCGTCCGGGCTGGCATATCGAATGCTCCGCCATGGCGCATGACCTGCTAGGGGAGCGGTTCGACATCCACGGCGGCGGCATCGACCTGCAGTTCCCGCATCATGAGAACGAAATCGCCCAGTCGAAATGCGCGGGCCACGGCTTTGCCAACTACTGGCTGCACAATGAGATGCTGCAGGTCGAGGGCAAGAAAATGTCCAAGAGCTTGGGCAATTTCTTTACCGTGCGCGATCTGCTGGATCAGGGCGTGCAGGGTGAGGTGATCCGTTTCGTCATGCTCTCAACCCATTACCGCAAGCCGATGGACTGGACCGAGAAAAAGCGTGAGGAGGCCGAGAAGACCCTGCGCAAATGGTATCTTCAGGCGGCGGAGGCCGAGGCCGCGACGCCTTCTTCGGACCTTGTCACGCTCTTGGCGGATGACCTCAACACCCACGGTGCGCTGACCGAATGCCACCGGCTGTCGAATGCAGGCGATACGGCAGGTCTGCGCGGCGCGCTCTCGCTTTTGGGGCTGATGGATGAGTTGATCCCCGAATGGGCGGCGGTGAAGGCGCTGGATCTCAGCGATGTCGAAGCCTTTCTGAGTGATGCCCGTGCCACCGCGATGGAGACCAAAGATTTCGCGCAGGTCGATCGGATCAAAACCGCGCTTACCTCTGTCGGGATCGAAGTCCAGATGAGCAAGGACGGCGTGAAGCTGACCCCACCGCCCGGCTTTGATCGGGCGCAGTTGGAGGGGTTGTTGTGACGCGCGAACGTCTCTGCCTTTATGACACCACGCTGCGCGATGGGCAGCAAACTCAGGGCGTTCAATTCTCCACCGATGAGAAACGCCAGATCGCCGAGGCGCTGGATGCGCTTGGGGTGGACTATATCGAAGGCGGCTGGCCCGGTGCGAACCCAACCGACAGCGCATTCTTCGACGCGGCACCGCCCACCTCGGCACGGCTCACCGCCTTTGGCATGACCAAACGCGCGGGCATGTCGGCGGAAAATGACGATGTTTTGGCCGCCGTCTTGAATGCTGGGACGCAGTCGGTCTGCATCGTCGGCAAGACCCATGACTTCCATGTGAAAACCGCGCTTGGCATCACGTTGGAGGAAAACACCGACAACATTGCCAAATCCGTCGCCCATCTGGTCGCCCAAGGGCGCGAGGCGCTGTTTGATGCCGAACATTTCTTTGACGGCTATAAGGCCAACCCCGGCTACGCGCTTAAGGCGATCCGCGCGGCCTATGAGGCGGGTGCGCGCTGGATCGTGCTTTGCGACACCAATGGCGGCACGCTGCCCGAAGAGATCGGCCGCATCACCCGCGATGTGATCGCCGCAGGCATCCCCGGTGACCGGCTGGGCATTCACACCCATGACGACACCGAAAACGCCGTGGCCTGCACGCTGGCCGCCGTCGACGCGGGCGCGCGCCAAATCCAAGGCACGCTGAACGGACTGGGCGAGCGGTGTGGCAACGCCAATCTGACCACGCTGATCCCGATCTTGCTGCTGAAAGAACCCTACGCCAGCCAGTTCGAGATTGGCGTCACCCGCGCCGCGCTAAAAGGGCTGACGCGGACCAGTCGGATGCTCGACGAGATCCTCAACCGCGTGCCGATGAAACAGGCAGGGTTCGTGGGGTCTTCGGCCTTTGCGCATAAGGCGGGGCTGCATGCCAGCGCCATTGCTAAAGACCCCAGCACCTATGAGCATATCGACCCCGCATTGGTCGGCAATACCCGCGTCATTCCGATGTCGAACCAAGCCGGGCAATCCAATCTGCGCAAACGGCTGAGCGATGCCGGTCTGGCCGTGGCCAAGGGCGATCCGGCGCTTGGCCGAATCTTGGAGGTGGTCAAGGACCGCGAGGCGCAGGGCTATGCCTATGACACCGCACAGGCGAGTTTCGAGCTTCTCGCCCGCGACGTGATGAACCAGTTGCCACATCTTTTCGAGGTGGAGCGCTACCGCGTCACGGTCGAACGTCGGCGCAATGCCGAGGGCCGGATGGTCAGCCTTTCCGAGGCGGTCGTGGTGGTCGATGTCGACGGAGAAAAACGGCTCTCGGTCTCGGAATCGCTGGACGAAGATGGCGCGGACCGTGGCCCGGTCAATGCCCTTTCCAAAGCGCTGGTCAAAGACTTGGGCAAATACAGCAGTCTGCTGGATGACATGCGTCTGGTTGACTTCAAAGTCCGCATCACCCAAGGCGGCACCGAAGCCACCACCCGCGTCATCATCGACAGCGAAGACGGGCAGGGGCGGCGTTGGTCCACGGTGGGCGTCAGCGCCAACATACTCGACGCCTCATTCGAGGCATTGCTAGATGCGATACGTTGGAAATTGATCCGGGACCGCGCCCAATGACAGACGATATGACCGCCTTTTTCACGCTGCACCGTGATCTGCCGCGCGAAGGGCCAGGAGAGCCTTCGGACGTGAATTGGGCCGTGGAGCAGGTCGACCTGCCCGCGCGCGCCGAGATTGCCGATGCGGCCTGCGGCCCCGGAAGTGACATCGGCGCACTCCGCGCGGCGATCCCGCAGGGGCATGTCACCGCACTCGATAAAACCGCGCATTTCGTCGACACCGCGCGGGGGCGTTTCGTGGCGGATGGCAATGTCACCCTGTTGCGCGCCGATATGGCCGCCATCGCCAATGAATACGATCTGATCTGGTGCGCCGGTGCGGTCTATTTTCTTGGCGTGACAGAGGCGCTGACCAGCTGGCGCAAGTCCCTGCGCGCGGGTGGCGTGGTGGCCTTCTCCGAACCTTGCTGGCTGACCGATACCCCCTCGGACGAAGCCCGTGCGCAATGGGCCGACTATCCTGCAATGAGCAACGCGGACGGCATCGCCGACCGGGTCCATGCGGCGGGATATGAGGTCGTGGCGACCCGTGTTCTGTCGGATGAGGCTTGGGAGAATTACTACACCCCGCTGGAGGCCCGCATCGAAAAGCTGCGCCCCGGTGCGGATGACGCATTGGCGCAGGTGCTTGATGCGACAGAGGCAGAAATTGCCTGTTGGCGCGCCCACCGGGATGAGTTTGGCTACCTGCTGACCGTGGCACGCCCCGCATGACCTTCGACGCCGACCTGAACGCCTGCGCCGCCATGGTAGAGCGCGCCGACCCATGGCGCTTTCGCGCGGCCATGGCGGCGCCCCTTGAGACGCGCAAGCTGCTCTTCCCGCTCTATGCCTTCAACGTCGAAGTGGCCCGCGCGCCATGGGTCACCCAAGAGGCGATGATCGCCGAGATGCGCCTGCAATGGTGGCGCGACGCGCTGGAGGAGATTGCCAAGGGCGGTCCCGTCAGGCGCCACGAAGTCACCACGCCGCTGGCCCGCGCCATCGCGCCCGACGATGCGGAACTGCTCGATGAACTCGTCGCTGCCCGGCGGTGGGATATCTACAAAGACCCCTTTGAAGATGCGGACCACTTCGCGCGCTACATCGACCAGACCGCCGGCCATCTGATGTGGGTCGCCGCACGCCGCCTTGGCGCGACGGAGGAAGCGGTTGTGCGCGATGCAGCCTATGCCACCGGCATCGCCGCTTGGCTCTGTGCCATTCCGAATTTGGAAGAGGCGGGCCGTGTGCCGCTGCTTGATGGCACGGCGGAAGGGGTTTCGGCCCTTGCCAAGGGGGCGTTGGACCGCCTGAAATCAGCGCGGGCCAAACGGGGGCAGATCCCAAAGGCGGCGCGGGCCGCATTGTTGCCTGCCGCCCATGCCGGACCTGTTTTGCACGCGGCTGTGGCAGACCCGCAAAAGGTCTCCGAAGCAGGCTTGCCTGACCCGCGCCGCCATTTCGCGCTGCGGGCCATGGCGTCTCGCTGGTAGGCGCTTAGCTCAGCTGCGTTTCTTTGCGGCTGCGCAGCACCAGCCAGATCAGCGAGCCACCAGCCAGCACCAAGAACGGCACCATGGCAAGGTTTACCGCTGCCCAGCCTTCTTGCGCCGTGCCGCCCGAACAGTTCATCAAACCGCCCGAGGCGAGCGAGGCGACGGTCACGCCGCCGAACACGAGCAGATCATTCAGGCCCTGCATCCGCCCGCGCTCATGAGGCTCATGCGCCCCGGCGAGCATGGTCGTGGCCCCGATAAAACCAAAGTTCCACCCCAGCCCCAAGAGGATCAGCGCAACAAAGAAGTTGCCCAGCTCCACCCCCTGCAGCGCCACCAGACCTGCGGCGGCAAGGATTGCAATGCCAAGGCCCATGATCCGCTCAACGCCGTACCGATTGATCAGGTGGCCGGTAAAGAACGACGGCGCGAACATCGCCAGCACATGGCCAGTGACCACATAGCCTGCGTTATCTTGGCTATAACCGCAGCCGACGACGGCCAGCGGGGTCGAAGTCATCACGAGGTTCATCAGCGCATAGGCCACCATGGCGCAGATCACCGCCACGGCGATGCGCGGCGTGGTCAGAAGCTCCCAGCGGCTGCGGCCCTTGGGCGCGTCATGCGCCGGGATCGGCGGCTTGGGGATGTCGATGAAAAGAAACAGCAGCGCGCCCACGACGTTCACCGCCACCACCGCCAAATAGGTGCCAAGGAAGGGCACCACGAGGCTGCCAGAGGTCGCAGTGGCAAGCTGCGGCCCGATGATGGCCGAGACCAGCCCCCCGGCCATAACGTAAGAGATCGCCTTGGGCCGGAAGTCATCCGAGGCTGTATCGGCGGCGGCGAAACGGTAGAACCCTTGGGCAGACATATAGACGCCCGTCAGCAGGGAGCCGAGCAAAAAGACCGGGAAAGACGCGAGATAGAGCCCATAGGCCGCGACCGCGCCGCCCAATGCTCCGCCCGCTGCGCCCAGAAAGAACCCCGCCCGCCGGCCAAACCGTTGCATGATGGCCGAAACCGGCGTCGCCGAGAGCATGGAGCCCAGCACGATCATCGAGATCGGCAGCGTGGCAAGGCAGACATTTGTCGCCAGCGACTGACCGGCAAGGCCACCCACGAGGAAAATCATCGGCATCTGCGCACCAAGAAAGGCCTGTGCCGCCACCAGTACCGCTACGTTGCGCCGGGCGCGTCTGTCGTCGATCATGTCTGAATTCCTCACTTCCCGCCAAGGCGTAGCCCTGCCGATGGGTAAGGGCAAGCCCAGGCCCGTTTTTTGCGCCTCCGATCCCGCTTGCGCCCGACGCCAAGCTCGCCGATGATTGCGCCGATGACCGCCCCAAACCACCCTTCGCTGAACCTTCTTCTGCTCGCTGGCACTGCCGAAGCGCGGCAGCTTGGCCTCGCCTTGGCTGAGGCCGGTCACAGGGTCACCGCATGGCTTACGGAACCACCTCGCGGCAGCAATCCGATGCCGATGGCGTTTGAAATGCGCGACCCCGACGATACCACCGCCTTGCTGCGCGACATGGCGGGTTTTGACGCGGTTTTGGACCTCAGCCATGGGTTTGACGCAGTGCTAAGCCACGCAGGCTTTGCCGCTGCCGCCGCCTTGAATAAGCCTTGTGTAAGTTTCGCGCGCCCCGGCTGGGCCTTGGATGATCCGCTGCTGCGGTCGGTCTCTGATGTGCCCGCCGCCGCCAGCGCGGTGCCGCCCGGGGCCCGCGTCTTTGCCGCCACCGGATGGGCCAGCCTGCCACAGTTTCTGCCCTTTAAGGGGACGCGCCTCATGCTGCGCCAGACCAGCCGCCATGACCGGCCCGCGCCCTATGATTTTGTGGATCTCATCTTTGGCGATCCGCCTTTCACGGTGGCGACTGAGACCGCGCTGTTTCGCGATCTTGGCGTTGACCTGCTGATCTGCCGCAACCTTGGCGGCACGGCCAGCCGCCCCAAGGTCGACGCCGCACTTGCCCTTGGCTTGCCGGTGATCCTCATTGCAAAGCCGCGCCTGCCAGAGGGGGCACAGTGCCTGACCGACCTTGGCGCGATGATGGACTGGGTGGCGCAGCTGTGAGCCTTGCGCCCCCGATCACCTGTGACGCAGATGTGGCCGAGGGGGCCGCTTGGCTGGCCGAGGCCGAGCCGCGTTTTGCCATGGCGTTTGCACGCACCGGACCGCTGCCACTACGTTTACGCCCGCCGGGGTTCGCGGGCTTGCTCGACATTATCGTGGGGCAGCAGGTGAGCGTGGCATCTGCCCGGGCGATCTATGCGCGGCTGGTCACGGCGGGGTTGGATCACCCCGCGAACGTCCTGCGCGCGGGCGACGACGGTCTGCGCGCCGCGGGGCTGAGCCGCCCCAAAGCACGCTATGTGCTGGCCCTGGCAGAGCGGGAGTTTGACTTTGACGCGCTGCACAGCTTGCCCGATGCCGAAGCCATTGCCATGCTGGTCGCCATGCCGGGCGTCGGGCCGTGGACCGCGCAGGTCTATGTGATGTTCTGCATGGGCCGTCGCGATGTCTTTCCCGGTGGCGATCTTGCGTTGCAAGAAGCCGCGCGGGGGCTGTTTGATTTGCCCGCGCGCCCGACGCAGAAAGATCTCACCGCCATGGCCACCGCTTGGTCACCTTGGCGGTCGGTTGCGGCGCGGCTGCTCTTTGCCTACTACCGGGTGTTGAAACAAAAGGAAGGATTGTCATGACACGGGTTTTGAACGCCGAGCGCCGCGAGCCGGTCTCTGGCACCACACGATCGGTTGTGGTGTTCCTGCATGGCTATGGGGCCAATGGGGCTGACCTGCTGGGCCTTGCCGATCCGCTGAGCGAGCATCTGCCGGATACGCTTTTTGTCGCCCCCGACGCGCCCGAAGCCTGCGCCGGCGCGCCGATGGGGTTCCAGTGGTTCCCGATTCCGTGGATCGACGGATCATCAGAAGAGGAATCAATGCGCGGCATGATGAGCGCGGTCGAAGACCTCGACGCCTTTCTCGACGCGCTGATGGTGGACGAAGACGTGCTGCCTGAACAGGTCGTGCTGTTCGGCTTCTCTCAAGGCACGATGATGTCGCTGCATGTGGCCCCGCGCCGCGAGGATGCGGTGGCGGGCATCGTGGCCTTCTCGGGCCGCCTGCTGAACCCCGAAGCGTTGGCCGAAGAAGCGCGCGTCAAGCCGCCGGTGCTGCTGGTGCATGGGGATGCCGACGATGTGGTGGCACCGCAGTCCCTGCCGCAGGCCGCCGAAGCCCTGCAAGAGGCCGGATGGCAGGATGTCTACGCCCATGTGATGAAGGGCACCGGCCATGGCATCGCGCCGGATGGGCTGAGCGTGGCGCTGGCCTTTATGCGCGACAAGCTGGGGCTTTAACCCTTCATCTCATCCCAGAGCCACGGCTCTGCGAATTCAACCGAATTGCCTGCCGGGTCGCGCACATAGAGCGAGCGCGCCCCGTTGGGCCAGTCAAAGCTGGTGTCGATCTCGACCCCGGCGGCCTGCAGCCGCGTCTCCATCACGGCGATCTCTGTCCGTTTCATCGCAAAGCAGACATGCCCCGGACCCCGCGCCCCATGGGGCGGCACCGGCATCTTCGGATTGCCGGGCGGTTGCGCCGTGGCGGTGGGGTTGAAAACCAGCAAAACCGAAGGGCCGAGCGCAAAGAACATATGCCGCCCCGGCACCTCCTGCAACAGTTTCAGACCGAGAATGTCGCGGTAAAACTCCCGCGCCGTATTCAGATCGTCGACGTAAACGGCGGCTTCGAGCAGGGACTGCGGAGCGGGCGCATCGGGCAGGGGGCTTTTGATCATGCCACATGGTTAACAAACTGTGCCTATCTGTCACGCCTCTGTCGTAATCTTTGGGCAAAACCGGCGACATCTAGTGGTTCACCTTTGTCTTGCCAGAGAGAAACCGCGAGATATAGTGACTAAAACGGGCAGAGGACGCGACCAGATGGACGGCGATTTCAGGACCGAGTTTACCCGCCACCCGGCGGCGCTCAAACACCACCCCGCGCTGGTGCTCAACGCGGATTATCGGCCATTGTCTTATTACCCGCTATCGCTATGGCCCTGGCAAGAAGCGGTAAAGGCCAAATGGCTCGACCGGGTGGAGATCGTCGCCGAATATGACGAGGTGGTGCGCAGCCCCTCTACGGTGATCAGGATCCCTTCCGTTGTCGTTCTCAAAGACTATGTCAAACCTCAAAAGCGCGTGGCCTTCACGCGCTTTAATTTATTTCTGAGGGATGAATTCCGCTGCCAATACTGCGGTGCGAAGGGCGATCTGACTTTTGACCATGTGGTGCCCCGCGCTGCGGGTGGGGTGACAAGCTGGCAAAACGTGGTCGCGGCCTGTAGCCCTTGCAATCTGCGCAAAGGCTCGCGGCCCTTGCACCGCACGGGGTTGGCTCTGCGCAAACCGCCGCGCCAACCCGCCGCCGAAGAGTTGCGCAACATGGGGCGCAAATTCCCACCCGGCCATCTGCATGAAAGCTGGATGGATTTTCTCTATTGGGATGCCGAGCTTCAGGCCTGACGCTTAGATATCCAGTTCGACCCAGATCGGCACATGGTCCGAGGGTTTGTCACGCCCGCGCGCGTCGCGGTCAATCTGGCAATCGCGCAGCCGGTCCGCCACGGTCGGAGACAGCAGAAAATGGTCAATGCGGATGCCGTTGTTGCGGTTCCAGGCACCGGCCTGATAATCCCAGAACGAATAATGCCCCGGCCCTTGGGTGCGCGCCCGGAAGGCATCCGTAAGCCCGAGGTTCATCAACCGCCGCCACGCTGCGCGGGATTCGGGGCGGAAAAGGGCGTCTTCGCGCCAGCTGTCGGGTTTGGCCGCATCTTCGGCCTGCGGGATGATGTTGTAATCGCCCGCCATGAGGAAGGGCGTTTCTTCGGCCAATAGCGTTTCGGCACGGGCTTGTAGCCGCGCCATCCAAGCGAGTTTATAGTCATACTTTGGCCCCGGCACCGGGTTGCCATTGGGCAGGTAAAGCCCGCAGACCCGCAGCGCCATATCGTCACCCACAACCGTGGCCTCGATCCAGCGGGCCTGATCGTCTTCGTCATCGCCGGGCAGGCCGCGGCTCACATCCTCAAGCGGGAGTTTCGACAGAATCGCCACACCGTTGAAGGATTTCTGCCCGTGGGTTTCGACGTTATAGCCGCGCTCTTCGAGCATGTCGCGGGGGAAGGCTTCATCGACCGACTTGATCTCTTGCAGCACAACCACGTCTGGCTGCGCCTCGTCGAGCCACTCGGGCAGGGCCGCGGCGCGGGCTTTGATACCGTTGATGTTAAAACTCGCGATTTTCATGTCCGGCCCTCTTTCGACGTGGGTCTGCTATCGCGCAAATGCAGTGGCGGAGCAAGGGGAAGGGCTGCGCGCTTAGGGTGATTCTCTCTAGGTTTTTTCTAGTATGACTAGAACCACGCACGTCTTTCCCACTGCATTGTTCTGCAACAGCTTTGTGGAAAGCTTTTAGTTCGCACCTCGCGGAAGAGGGAAAGTCGAACAATTGGTCGAAACTGTGGCGCGACCCTAATGTGGATAACTTAGCCAGTACAATAACTTAGGCGAAAAATCCTTGGCGAAACCCGTTTAAAGTGCATCAGTAATTGGACTACATCTTTAAATTGCAAAGCCCTTTGAAAGGACACCACGATGACCGCTATTTCCGCACGTAACTTCGCCCCCGTAACAGCGCCTGAAACACAGGACAAGCCGATGATGCTCGGCCTGGGGGTTGGCCTTTTCACCACCGGTCTCAACCACGGAGGCGGTGACATGCTGATGGGCGAGGGGACCGAGATGTTCACCACCGGTCTGCACCACGACGACAGCGGCAGCATCGCGCAGGGGGCAGGGGTTGGTCTTTTCACAACCGGCCTCGCCCCGACAGAGGCGCAGGTGCTGCGCTTCGATGCCTGAAACTGGTTCAAGCGGGCGGCCCTGTCGCCCGCTGTTTCCCATCTGGAGGCGCTATGATGACCAATGTTGTTCTGCTGAGACCTGCCGACTGCTGTGACCCGGCCACTCAAACCGCACGCTTGATCCGCAGCTTTGCGACAGAGCGTCGCGCTCAGGGGGATGTTTTTTGGCTCAAGGAAAACGCCGAACTGCTGGGAGTGCTGGCAAGCACGGGGGCCGCGCTGGACGTCGAGGCGTTAGAGCCGCTCGCCGCCTTCCACGCAGGGTGCCGCGATCTGCTGCGCGATTTCCCGCAATACTACCGTTTTATCCTGTCGATCTGCCTCGACCTCGAGGCCATCGGCCTGCCAAAACAACAGGGCGCGGCGCTCTGCGGCAGGGTTGCGCGGGCGGATCTGGAAGGCGCGGAACTGTCGGACCTGCAACGCGCCGAGGCCCGCCGTCTGCTGCGCCGTCGGGGTGTCGGGCCGCAGGTCGGTGACGGGGCGCTTGGCCAGCGGCTGCGCGACTTCGTCTCGCGCAGTGTCACCTTTGCCATGCCCAATCGAAAGGCGGCTTATGAACTGACACATATCATTTTCTACCTGTCGGATTATGGCCACCAGATTCCCGAACTGCCAGACGGGACACTAAAGAGCCTGCATTTCACCGGGCTGCTGGCCTTTCTGGATCAGGACATGGATCTGCTGGCCGAGGTCTGCGCCGCGCTGCGTTTCAGCGGATATTGCCCAAGCCCACTGTGGGAAGATGCCATCGCGGCCTACCACCGCGCCCTGCGCGTTCAAGCCGAGCCCGATGCCCCCATGCAGGACGATTATCATGAATTTCTCGTCACCGGCTGGGCCATGAAAATCGCAGACCGTCCGTCACAGGCCCAAACCATTCCGCAAGGCGCGCTGCGCTTTCACGCCGCCCGCAGCGGGCAGGGTGCGTTGCGCCCGCTGGCGGCTTGCTTGAATGATATGGGGGCGCAGCGGCGCGCGGATTGGGGGTATATGCGCCCCAATGTTCTATCTTATCTGGGGCCTGACAGCCATGCGATCTTGCTCGCTGCCGAACGCTCTGGCCCGCATTTCGAACAGTTTTTCGAGGGGTTCGCACGGGCGCGCGCCTGAACGCGCCTGAACGCGCCCGGAGGCGCTCACATCGAAAATGACGTGCCGCAGCCGCAGGCCGCCGTCGCATTGGGGTTCTCAATCGTGAACCGCGCGCCAATCAGTTCTTCGGTGAAGTCGATCACCGCATCGGCCAGAAACGGCAGGGACACGCTATCGACCACCACCTTCTGACCGCTGCCTTCCAGAACGAGGTCATCCTCGGCAGGTTCGTCCAGTGCGATGTCATACTGAAACCCCGAGCAGCCGCCGCCTTCGACAGCGATGCGCAGGGCCTTGCCTTCCTCGGCGGCCCCGATCTCGGCGAGGCGTTCAAAGGCGCGGGGGGTGACTTTGGGGGGCAGGTTCATCTGCGGGCTCCGATGCATCGGTTTTCTTTCGCGTTCCCCTAACATATAGAAACCACAAGGACAGGTCACAAGGACCGCGAGAGAGGACCAGCCGCAATGCGCGCAGAATTCGCCTCGGATCCGGACACCGCCAAGGGACGGTTGGTGCCGGAGGAGGAAAGCACGTTTCGCTCCTGCTATCAGCGGGACCGGGACCGGATTATCCACGCCTCCGCCTTTCGGCGGCTCAAACATAAGACGCAGGTCTTTGTGGAGCATGAGGGCGACTATTTCCGGACCCGTTTGACCCATTCCATCGAAGTGGCACAGGTTGCGCGCACCATCGCAGGGGCGTTGCGCTTGAATGGCGAGCTGACCGAGGCCGTGGCGCTGGCGCATGATCTGGGCCACACGCCCTTTGGCCACACCGGCGAGGACGCGCTGCATAAGCTGATGGCGCCCTACGGAGGGTTTGACCACAACGCGCAGGCGATCAAGATCGTCACCACGCTGGAGCGGCACTATGCCGAATTCGACGGGCTGAACCTAACGTGGGACACGCTGGAAGGCATTGCCAAGCACAATGGGCCCGTTACCGGAGAGGTGCCCCATGCGCTGGCAGACTACAACGCACGGCATGATTTGGAACTGCACACCCACGCCAGCGCCGAGGCACAGGTGGCGGCACTTTCCGATGACATTGCCTATAACAACCACGACCTGCACGACGGTCTGCGGGCAGGGCTGTTCACCGAAGAAGAGATTGCCGAGCTGCCCATGGTCGGCGCGGCCTATGCGGAAGTGGACCGGCTCTACCCCGACACCGACAGCTACCGCCGCCGCCATGAGGCGCTGCGGCGGGTTTTTGGGGTGATGGTCGGCGATGTGATCGAAACATCGTCTAAACTGCTGAAAGAGTCGGGGGCCACATCGCCCGATGACATCCGCCATCTGGGCCGTCCGGTGATCCGCTTTTCGGACCCTGTCTGGCAGGACCTGCGCGAGATCCGAAAGTTCCTTTTCACCCGGATGTACCGCGCCCCTTCGGTGATGGAGAATCGTGAGAAGGTCACCAAGGTGGTCGAAGATCTCTTTCCGCTGTTTTTATCCCAACCCAACCTGCTGCCGCGCCATTGGGCGGCGGCGATCGAGGCGGCAGAGGATGAAACCACGCTGGCGCGGATGGTCTCGGATTACATTGCGGGCATGACGGACCGATTTGCGTTGCAAGAACACGCCCGTCTCTTTGGCAGCGATCTGCGCAGCTTCCGCTAATCTTTGCGGCATGGTAGCCTTTCTTTTGTGATCCATAGGTGACGTGACATGATACAAACCCCCGTTCTGCCGGAAAGCCTTGCCGGTGACGCGACCTTTGCGATCCTTTCGGCGGGTCAAGCGCCGGGCCCAACGGTCGCCAAGCGCGCGGCGAAGTTGGGGGCCGAAGTCGTGGCGATGGACCGTGATCCCGCCGTGCTGGCACGGCTGATGAGCCAGTCGACCGCACGGGTCGAAGGGCTGGCGCTTGCCGGGGATCTGGTCAGCCGGTTCGAGCCGCTTTACCGCAATTGGGGCGGTACGCCGCTGCATTTGGCGCTGAACCTGATGCCGCTTGACCCAGACGATTGCGCCAAGGGGATGGACGCGCAGATCCGGGGTCTGTCTGCCCTGGTGCGGGCCTTGGGCCGTGGCTTGGTGGCCGGGCAGGGGTCTATCGTGACGGTCCTGCCGCGGCCCAGCCAGCCGCTGGCGCTTGCCGGTCATGGGATGATCGGCGCTTTCGAGGCCGTCAATGCCGCGCTCGATAAGGTTTTTGGCGCACGCGGGCTGCATTTCCACCTGATTACGGTGCCCGAGGGACAAGCCGACCTCGCGGCAGACAGCGCGCTGTTCCTGGGGTCCGAGGCTGGCCGACGGCTCCGAAGTGGGCGTTTGGACCTCGGCTGATACCGCCGCTTCAAACGCCATCCCTCACATGGGCCCTCACGGCCTGCCGCTTGATTGACTGCACCCCCGCACATGATAAACGGGCGGGGAACAAGGATACCCGACATGAACCTATTTGCCGAAATTCGCCATCTCATCATTGCGACGCTGGAACAGATGGTCGCGCAGGATGCCCTGCCTGCGACACTGAACTTTGACCCGATCACCGCCGAGCCGCCGCGCGACCCTGCGCACGGCGATATGGCGACCAACGCCGCGATGGTGCTGGCCAAGCCCGCGGGCATGAAGCCGCGCGATATTGCCGAAGCATTGGCCGCCCAGTTGCAAAACGATGCGCGCATCACCTCTGCCGAAGTGGCCGGCCCGGGCTTTATCAACCTGCGCCTTTCGCCTTCGGTCTGGCAGAACGTGGCACGGCAGGTCTTGAACCAAGGCACCGACTTTGGTCGCGCGATCCTTGGCGCGGGTCAGCGGGTGAACGTCGAATATGTCTCGGCCAACCCCACCGGGCCGCTGCATGTGGGCCACACCCGTGGCGCGGTCTTTGGCGATGCGCTGGCGAGCTTGCTGGATTTCGCAGGCTACGACGTGACGCGCGAATATTACATTAACGACGGCGGCGCGCAGGTCGATGTGCTGGCGCGCTCGGTCTACCTGCGCTACCTCGAAGCCAATGGCAAAGAGGTGGCCTTCCCCGATGGCACATACCCCGGCGATTACCTGATCCCGCTGGGCGAGGCGCTGGCCAAGATGTATGGCGACAAGCTGGTTGATCAGCCTGAGAGCGAATGGCTCGATCATATTCGCGACTTTGCGACCGACGCGATGATGAATCTGATCCGTGAGGATCTGGCGGCCCTCGGCGTTGAGATGGATGTCTTCTACAGCGAGAAATCTCTCTACGGCACCGGCCAGATCGAAGCGGCGATTGCCTCGCTCGAAGCCAAAGGGCTGATCTACGAAGGCGTGCTGGAACCACCAAAGGGCAAGAAGCCCGAAGATTGGGAACCGCGCGAACAGACGCTGTTCAAATCCACAGAACACGGCGATGACGTGGATCGCCCGGTTAAGAAATCCGACGGGTCGTGGACCTATTTCGCCCCCGACATCGCCTATCACTACGATAAAGTCAGCCGCGACTTTGACATGCTGATCGACGTCTTTGGCGCGGATCATGGCGGCTACGTCAAACGGATGAAGGCGGCTGTATCGGCATTGAGCGACGGTCATGTGCCGCTCGACATCAAGCTGACGCAGCTGGTGAAACTCTTCAAAAACGGCGAGCCGTTCAAGATGTCCAAACGGGCAGGGACCTTTGTGACCCTGCGCGATGTGGTCGATCAGGTCGGCCCCGATGTGACGCGCTTTGTCATGCTGACGCGCAAGAACGACGCGATGCTCGACTTTGATTTCGACAAGGTCTTGGAGCAAAGCCGCGAGAACCCGGTCTTCTATGTGCAATACGCCCATGCGCGGGTGGCTTCGATCCTGCGCAAGGCGCAAGAGGCCGGGGTCGAGGTTGCCGATGCCACGCTGAGGGATGCGGATCTGACCAAGCTTGACCATGATGCCGAGCTTGGCCTGCTGCGCAAACTGGCCGAATGGCCGCGTCTGGTCGAGACCGCTGCGCGCAGCAATGAACCGCACCGGGTGGCCTTCTACCTCTACGAACTCGCGTCCGATTTCCACAGTCTTTACCACCTTGGCCGCTCAGAAGACGGGCTGCGGGCGTTGCAAGAAGGGGACGCTGCCACGTCGCAGGCAAAAATCGCCCTGTCGCGTGCCGTTGCGATTGTAATTGCGGCGGGGCTTGGTATTCTTGGGGTCACACCGGCGCAAGAGATGCGGTAACCGCACCAGCGCGCCGAAAACAGGCAACCCCATGACCAGACCCGCGTGGCGATGTATCACGCCGGGCAAAGAGGCAGAGATGGCAGATTTCACGTCTTCCCCGACGACGGCGGGCTATGCGCCCGATTCCGCGCATGGCTACGCAGTGGGCAGCGGGCCCAAGACCCTGACAACGCTCACCAATATCGCAGGCGCTGTGGTTTCCTTGGCGCTTGTCGCGGGAATTGGTGTTTGGGGCTACAAGCTGCTGGTGCGTGATGTGACCGGCATCCCGGTGGTCCGCGCCATCGAAGGCGAGATCCGCGTGCGCCCCGAAGAGCCGGGCGGCGAATTGGCCCGCCATCAGGGCCTATCAGTCAATGTTGTTGCCGCCGAAGGCAGCGCCGGTCGCCCCGCAGATCAACTGCGCCTTGCGCCGCGTCAAATGGAATTGCAAGACGAAGACCAGCCCGTTCAGGTGGCGATGGTTGCCGCAAAGACACAGGGCAATGCGACCCCCGCCGTCGCCCACGAGAATGACGCCGACCTGATCGATGCCTCCGCCGCGATCCGCTCTGGCAATGTTCAAGACCTAGTGGCGCAGCTGACCAATGGTGTCGCACCGCTCTCCGGGGCGGGCGCCTCTGGTGATCCGGTCGATGCCGCCGTGGCGATGGCGCTGGCCGATACTTCTGTGCAGCCGAAAGTGGTCAAGGCCGTGTTGAACGCGCCCGGCGTGCGCAACTCCCTGCGTCCGCGCCGCCGCCCGGCAAGCGGTGCCGTGGTGACACCCGCCGCAGTCCAGAGCAATCCGGTCGCAACCGTCGCCCAAGAGGTTGATCCCGCGGCCCTTCCCGCTGGCACCCGGATGGCGCAGCTTGGTGCCTTTGACAGCCCCGAGGTTGCCCGCGAACAATGGGACCGTTTGCAGGGCCGTTTCGGTGCCTATCTCGAAGGTAAGAATCGCGTGGTGCAAAAGGCCACCAGCGGCGGGCGGGTGTTCTATCGCCTGCGTGCCATGGGCTTTGACGACATCGCCGATGCGCGGCGCTTCTGTTCGGCACTTGTGGCCGAAAACGCAGATTGTATCCCGGTGGTGATGCGCTGATGCGCCCCTTCGGGGCCACGATCCTCGACGCGACGGGCCATCAACTCAGCGTCGAGGAAAAAGCGTTCTTTCGTGACGTGCGGCCCTTCGGCTTCATCCTTTTCGCCCGCAACATCGTCAGCCCGGATCAGGTCCGCGCGCTATGTGATGAGATGCGCGAGGCGGCAGGCCATGAGGCGGTGATCACCATCGACCAAGAGGGCGGCCGCGTGCAACGCATGCGCGCCCCGCAGTGGCGCGATTGGGTGCCGCCGATGGAACTGGCTGCGCGCGCCGGGGCACAGGCGACGAAAGCCTTTTACTTGATGTACCGGATCATCGCCTATGAGCTGCACAGCGTCGGGATCGACAGCAACTGCGCGCCACTGATCGATGTGGCGGGGCCCAAGACCCATCCGTTTTTGCGCAACCGGTGCTATGGCGAAACGCCGGGGCAGGTGGCCCAGATTGGCCGCGCCGTTGCCGATGCGCTGCTGGCCGGGGGCGTGCTGCCGGTGATGAAACATATGCCCGGCCATGGCCGCGCGACGCTCGACAGCCATCACAATCTGCCCCGTGTGGATGCCCGCCATATTGATCTGGAGGCCGTGGATTTCGCGCCGTTCCGCAGCCTGCGCGACCTGCCGATGGGCATGACGGCACATCTTGTCTATGAAGCGCTGGACGACACTCCCGCGACCCTGTCGCCCGAGGTGATGCGGATCATCCGCGATGATATCGGCTTTGATAACCTTGTGATGACCGACGATATTTCGATGAAAGCCCTGCAGATGACCCCGGCGGAAAGCACCCGTTCGGCCATTGCGGCGGGCTGTGATGTCGCGCTTTTCTGCAATGGACCGCTGGAAGAACGCCGCGCCGTGGCCGAAGCCGCCGGCGAGATGACTACCGCTGCCCAGACCCGCGCGCTGCGTGCATTGGATGCGCGGCAAACCCCCGATGACGTTGACATCGACGCCCTCAGCGCCCAGCTTGAGACGCTTCTGGGCGGGGCATTGCATGGCTGACACGACATTCGAGGAAGACAGGGACGGGGCCGGCGGCTCCGTGGCCGACCGGCTGGCCGCCGAGGCGTTCATCATTGATGTCGAAGGCTATGAAGGGCCGCTTGACCTGCTGCTGTCGCTGAGCCGGACGCAAAAGCTCGATTTGCGCAAGGTTTCAGTGTTGCAACTGGCACGGCAGTACCTGGCCTTTGTCGAGCGTGCCAAAGAGCTGCGGTTGGAACTGGCGGCGGACTACCTTGTTATGGCCGCATGGCTGGCTTTCTTGAAATCACGCCTTTTGCTGCCGCCGGACCCAACCGAAGAAGGCCCCTCGGGCGAAGAAATGGCCGCGCATCTGGCTTTCCAACTGGAACGCCTGCAAGCGATGCGGGACGCTGCCGCACGCCTGATGGCGCGGGATCAACTGGGCCGGGATTTCTTTGCCCGCGGCCAGACCCAAGAGATCACGACCGTCAAAAAGGTCACCTATACCGCGACGCTGCTGGACCTGATGCAGGGCTATGCGCGCACCCGCACGCGGGAGGATTTCCGCCCCTTTGTGATGGATCGAGACAAGGTCTTTACCATGGAAGAGGCGCTGGAGCGGATGCGCGGGCTGATCGGCTATGCGGGCGATTGGGGTGATCTGAACAGCTACCTGCCCGAGGGCTGGGAAAGCGATCCTGAGCGCCGTCGCTCGGCGACCGCGGCGACCTTTGCGGCCACTCTGCAATTGGTCAAAGAGGGGCATATGGAGATCCGTCAGAAAGAGATTTTCGCCCCCATCCAACTGCGCAAGAAGGATTGATGCGTGTCGGAAGAGATTGAAATGAAAGAAAAGAAACTGTTCGACGCGCCCTCGCTGGCCGAACAGGAGCGTATGATCGAAGCCGTGCTTTTCGCCAGTTCCGAACCAATCACGCTGCGTGAATTGGAACAGCGGCTGCCGCGCGGCTCTGACGTGGGCGAAGCGATGGCCTTTCTGCGCCACCGCTATCAGGGGCGCGGCGTGCAGGTTATGAAAGTCGGCGACGCCTATGCCTTTCGCACCGCGCCGGACCTTGGCTTTTTGATGCATCGGGAAACGGTCGAGACCCGCAAACTCAGCCGCGCCGCGATCGAAACCTTGGCGATCATTGCCTATCACCAGCCAGTCACCCGCGCCGAGATCGAAGAGATTCGCGGCGTGGCCGTGTCACGCGGCACGGTGGATCAACTGCTTGAGATGGAGTGGATCCGCTTTGGCCGCCGTAAGATGACGCCGGGCCGTCCGGTAACCTTTGTGGTCACGCAGGAGTTTCTGGATCACTTCGGTCTGGAAAGCGCGCGGGACCTGCCGGGGCTGAAAGAACTGCGCTCTGCTGGGTTGCTGGAAAACCGCCCGCCCGCCGGTCTGCTGCCCACCGTAGGCGATGGCGAGGACGAGCCGGAAACCACCGAAGGCCAGAGCGAGCTGTTCGAAGATTGATCGGGGCCAGGGCTGACTTACGCCCCCCCGCTACTACATCAGTTCTGCTGATCCAAGGGAGAGGGCTGATGAAACCGATCGCCAATATGGTTCTGCGCCACGTCATGCGCCGCTTGATGTCGCGTGGTACTGGCGTGGGAAAACGGTCTGCGGGCAAAGGCCGCACGCGCGTGGGCACCGCTTTTAATGCGCGCAATGCGCAGCGGGGGATACGCTTGCTGCACCGATTTCTTCGCTCGCGGTAGGCAGCCGTCGGTCAGACGGAGCGGAAATGCTTCGACAGCTTCAAACCCTGACCTTGGTAGTTCGACGCGATGTCAGCGCCGTAAAGCTGGCTGGGGATCTGCGCCATATGCTCATAGACCAAGCGCCCCACGACCTGCCCATGCTCCAGCACAAAGGGCGCCTCGTGACAGCGCACCTCAAGCACCCCGCGTGAGCCTGCGCCACCCGCTTCGGCATGGCCAAAGCCCGGATCGAAGAAGCCCGCGTAATGCACGCGAAACTCTCCGACCATTGCTAAATAGGGTGCCATTTCAGCGGCATAGGCAGGCGGGATCGTCACCGCTTCGCGGCTGACAAGGATATAAAACGCTCCGGGATCAAGGATGATCTGACCGTTGGTGCTGTGCACCTCTTCCCAATAGGCGGCGGGGTCGTAATGGCCGATTTTGTCGAGGTCGATCACCCCGGTATGCGGCTTCGCGCGGTAGCCGACAAGGCTGGTGCCGGGCAGCCGCAGATCGACGGAAAAGCCCAACCCTTCGTCGATCACGGCAGTGCCATCCACCAGCGGTGTGGTGTCATGTAGCGCGCGCAGGGCGTCATCATCGAGCGTCGCATCCCCGCTGCCGAAACGAATTTGGTTAAGCCGCATACCGGGGCGCACGAGCACCGAGAAAGAGCGCGGGCAGATCTCGGCATAGAGCGGGCCGGTATAGCCCGGCGCGATCCGGTCAAATTCGGTGCCGCCGTCGGTGATGGTGCGGGTCAGAAGATCAAGGCGCCCGGTGGAGCTTTTGGCATTCGCGACAGCAGAGACGCCCTCAGGCAAGGCCAGTCGCTCCATCAGCGGCACCACATAGACGCAGCCTTTTTCAAGCACGGCCCCGTCGCTGAGGTCGACGCGGTGCATCTCGAATTCTTCCAAACGATCCGCGACCTTGGCCCCGTGCCCCGCAAGGAAAGACGCGCGCACGCGGTAGGCGACATTGCCCAGCCGCAGGTCAAGACTGGCGGGCTGGATCTGCGCCGAAGTCACCGCCGGGTCTGCGGCGATTGCACCGCTGTCGATCATCGCTGCAATCTGCTGGTTGGGGAGCACCCCGTTCATCGCATTGGGCATCAAACGGGGCCTTTCAGATGACAAACGCCCGCGCGTTACCGGCGCGGGCGTATTGTTGTAGTCGGTTGGTCGGGCTAGCAGGACTCGAACCTGCGACCTTCCGTCCCCCAGACGGACGCGCTACCAGGCTGCGCCATAGCCCGACTACGTGGGCTTCATACCCGATCTCGCAGGGGGCGCAAGAGGGAATTGCCAAACTTTTCATCGCGATTAGTAATTTGTTTCGGTGCCGGGTTCCGCGGCCATCCGCGCGCGCAATTCGGCCAGGTCCAGCAGCAGACCAGCGACCCGAGGTTGCACGTCACGCGGCAGACGGTGGACACGGGCGCCCACGCTCAGCAGCCCCGGGCTGGCGGGGAAATCGGCTTCGGGGGTGAAATCAGGCAGATCGATGATCGCGGGTTTGGGCGTGTCGTCGAGCTCGTCTTCTTGGCGTGGGGCTTCTGCGGTCCCAGGCGCGGGATCGGGCGCCGTGTCGGTTGCCTGTTCAGGTTCGGACGCCAGCGGGCGTTTGAGAAAATCAGGGAGGCTGGCGTTCGTGGAAGGCTCTGGCTCGGATGGTTCCGGCTCGGACAGAATGGGCTCAGCCGGGGCGGGCTCCACCTCCGCTTCAGCGGCAGGTTCATCCAATTGCGGCGCATCTGGCGTGGCGCTGTCAGACGGGGCCAGCGGATCAGGCGTGGCCCTTGGGTGGTCATCGGCGGGCGGCACGGGCGTGCGGCGCGGCACTGTCACAGGCGTCGCCTTCGCTGCGCTTGCGGGCTCTTCGACGGGCAGGGCGTTCTTATCCGGCTCGGCGGCAGGCTCTGCCTCTTCGGCGTCTTCGCCCGAGACATCGGCCTCGGGCGCAGCGTCAGACTTTGCGCCGCCAAAGTTCAGAACCACCCCGGTTTCCGGGCGAATGATGTCAGGTTTGGGGGCGGGCCGAGGCTCCGCAAAATCCAGCTCATCAAGCGGGGCGGAGAGGGAGGACACATGGGTCATCCCTTCCTCGCGGAGGATCTTTTGGACGCCTTTGATCGTCAGCCCGTCATCGTGCAAAAGTTTCTTGATCCCACCCAGCAACAGCATGTCGGCCGGGCGGTAATAGCGCCGCCCGCCAGCCCGTTTGATGGGTTTCACTTGGGTGAACTTACTCTCCCAGAACCGCAGAACATGGGCCTGAATACCGAGCCAGTCAGCGACTTCGGAGATGGTGCGAAAAGCGTCCGGCGATTTGACCATGGGTCAGGACTTGTTGCCTTCGGCAACGCGGTCTTTCATCAAATGCGAGGGGCGGAAGGTCAGCACCCTGCGAGGATTGATCGGAACCTCTTCGCCGGTTTTCGGATTGCGGCCCACACGCGCGGTCTTGTCGCGTACCGAGAAGGTGCCGAAAGAGGAAATCTTGACCTGTTCCCCGTCGACGAGAGCGTCGGACATATGCTCAAGCACTGCTTCGACCAGTTGAGCACTCTCATTACGAGAAAGACCGACTTCACGAAATACAGCTTCGCTTAAATCCATGCGCGTCAATGTCTTGTTCGGCATTATATCCCCCATGCTTTCCAATAGCATATGCTGCTCAGAATTTTAGAGTCAACATCAATGCCCGGATCGAGCACGATTCGGCAGAGATTTTCCACGTTAGCTCAGGGACTTACCAGCGCAGAACAACAGAGCCCCACGCCAGACCGCCGCCAATGGCTTCGGTGACGATCAGATCGCCCTGTTTGATCTGGCCGCGCTCACGGCCCACAGACAGCGCCAGCGGGATCGAGGCCGCCGAGGTGTTGCCGTGGTCCTGTACGGTCACGACCACGCGCTCCATCGGCAGGTTCAATTTCTTTGCGGTGCCTTGGATGATGCGGATGTTGGCCTGATGCGGCACGATCCAATCGACATCTTCGGCGCTGACGCCGGCGCGGTCCATCGCGGTATTGGCGGTGGCGGCAAGTTTCTCGACCGCGTGGCGAAACACTTGGTTGCCCTGCATCCGCAGATAGCCAGTGGTGCCGGTCGAGACGCCGCCATCGACGTAGAGCAGATCGCGGTAGCGTCCGTCAGAATTCAAATCCGTTGCGAGGATGCCCCGGTCGGACGGGCTGTCGCTGCCGTCTTGCGCCTCAAGCAGCAACGCGCCCGCGCCATCGCCAAACAGCACACAGGTCGAGCGGTCAGTCCAATCCATGATCCGGCTAAAGGTCTCGGCTCCGATCACCAGCACATTGCGCGCCTGACCGGATACGATCAACGCATTGGCGTTTGCCAGCGCATAGACGAAGCCAGCGCAGACCGCCTGCACGTCGAAGGCAAAACCACTGGTCATGCCCAATTCGGCCTGCACCATGGTCGCGGCGGAGGGGAAGGTAAGATCAGGCGTGGAGGTGGCCACGACGATCGCATCCACGTCAGAGACATCGCGCCCTGCGTCTTCCAGCGCCTTGCGCGCTGCGGCGCTGGCCATGGTGGAGGTCGTCTCTCCTTCGGCGGCAAAGTGGCGGCGTTCGATGCCCGAGCGCGAGCGGATCCATTCGTCATTGGTGTCGAGGGTCGCTTCAAATTCGGCATTTTCCACGACACGGGCGGGCAGGTAGTGGCCACAACCAGTGACAACGGCGCGCAGGCTCATTTGACGGACTCCTCGGCTGGCAGCGTCGCGGCGACGCGGGCGGCCAGCTTGTCATTGAATTTATTCTGCGACAACTGAGCGGCGAGTTTGATCGCAGCAGAGATGCCGGTCGCATCGGCAGAGCCGTGCGATTTCACCACTGTGCCGTTCAGACCCAGAAAGACGCCACCGTTCACACGGCGCGGGTCGATCTTTTTGCTGAGGCGGCGCAGGGATGTATAGGCCAGCAGCGAGGCCAGCCGCGACAGGGGCGAGTATTTAAACGCCTCGCGCAGGCGGTTGCCGATCATGCTGGCGGTGCCTTCGCCGGTTTTGATCGCGACATTCCCGGTAAAACCGTCTGTCACGATGACATCGGCGCGGTTGCCCGAGATATCACCGCCCTCAACGAAACCGACGAATTCAAACCCGGTTGCATCGCCTTGGGCTCGAATCAGATCATAGGCTTCTTTAAGTTCGGTGCGGCCCTTATGTTCTTCGGTGCCGACGTTCAGCAGGCCGACGCGGGGGCGCTCCAAATCCATGCCGTTGCGGGCATAGGAGGTGCCCATCAGCGCAAAACGCAACAGATCATCGGCGTCGGCGCGCACATCGGCGCCCACGTCAAGCATCACGTTAAACCCCTGCGGGTTGGAAGACGGGTAGAGCACGGCAATCGCAGGGCGATTTACGCCCGGCAATTTACGCAGCCGTATCATCGACATCGCCATCAGCGCGCCGGTATTGCCGCAAGAGACAGCCACGGCCGCCTCTCCGCTGCGCACGGATTCGATGGCAGACCACATGGAGCTGTCTTTGCCGGTACGCACGACTTGGCTCGGCTTGTCGTCCATGGTGACGACATCCGTGGCGTGACGTATCTCGCAACGTCCCGACAATTCGCCACGTTTGGCGATCAAAGGCTCCAGCTGATCACGGGGACCATGAAGGATAAAACCAATGTCGGGATTTGCAGTCGCAGAAAGCGCACACCCGGCAACAACTGCTGCCGGGCCTTCGTCACCCCCCATCGCGTCGACCGAGATCAGGGTGTGTCCGGCTTTCGCGTTGGGGTGATCGGGCTGGGCCGTCATCAGTGCGAATGCCTCACTGCCTTAGAGAAAACCTTGGAAACAAGCGTAGCTTATGCTGCGTCGTCTTCCAGGTCTACTTCTTCGGTCAGGGCGACAACTTCGGTGTCGTCATAGTGACCGCAAGCAGCGCAGATGTGGTGGGGGCGCTTCAGCTCACCGCAGTTCGAACATTCGTTCGGGTTCGCTGCGAACAGCGAATCGTGGGCGCGGCGGTTGTTGCGGCGGGATTTGGATACTTTATTCTGTTGGACAGCCATGTCTGGTGCCTTTGCCTTCGGGGTTGCTGACGTGCATGTGGCAGGCCGCAACCGTGTTTCAATTCGGACCCCGTTTCGGGCGTGACGACGCTTTAGGGCCGCAGCCGCGCAATGTCCAACCTTAATTCGGGTGAGGGCGGCAAAATAACGCGAATTCGCCGCGATGCAAGCGCGAATACCCGCGGTTTTCCGCCTGTTTCTTTAGGTTTCGTCTTTCTTTAGCGCATCGCGCAGGGCGCCCAAGCCCGCGAAGGGCCGCGCGTCTTCGTCGGTCATCGGCTTTTGGCCGGGTTCGGCATGGACCATCTGGCCCAGTTCGACATCGCCCTTGCGAGGGTATTCCGGCACTTCCAGCGCCAGCGCCTCGATCATCACCTGCGCGGGGTCGATCCATTGACCCAGCGGTTCGGTGGTGTCGTCCTCGGGCATTTCGACCTCCTCCTCATCGGGCAGTTCGAAATCATGGACAAAGCGACGGGTGATATTCGCGTCGATGCGCGTGGTGACGGGTTCCAGCGTGACCACGCAGGGCTGCACCACGGTCGCGCCCAGTTTCCCGTCAAGCTGCCAGTCCTGCTTGCCGAGGGGTTTGATGCTCCCTGAAAAGCTCAGTTTGCGCAGCGCGGAGAGGTTCAACTCCTCGGCGATCTGCGCCAGCGCCTCTGCCTCAGGGCGCAGCGCAAAGCCGTTTGGCTCCGTCTGGGACAGGTCAGCGACCCGTAGAGCGGTGGGCGTAGGTGATTTGCGCGACATGAGATCCGACTTTCGTTTCTTGTACACTTGGGGTGCCTTGGTGTATGCGAAATAAAAGCCATAATCCGTCAGGGCAAGAGGGCAGAGCAAATGCGCAAAACGAAACAGACCGGCAAAACGAGTCTCCGGCTCGCAGGTATGGGCCTTGCACTGCTTCTCACAGCCTGCAGCCCGCAGTATGAAAACCACGGTTATGTGCCGCCGCAAGACCAGCTTGAGCAGGTCGTCGTTGGCAGCGATACCAAGGAAAGCGTCGCCCAAAAGATCGGTGTCCCAACCGTTTCAGGTGTTTTGAGCGATGATAGTTACTATTACGTTAAGATGCGCAAACGGGCTCTGGGCTTCATGGCCGCCAAAGAGATCGAGCGTGAAGTGGTGACCGTCAGCTTCAATGAGGCCGGTGTGGTGTCGAATGTCGAACGCTTTGGGCTGGAACGCGGGCAGGTTGTGCCGCTGTCGCGCCGCGTGACGACATCGCCAGTCGCCGACAACACCTTCCTGCGTCAAATTCTGGGCAACCTCGGCCGCTTTAGCCCCTCGGCATTCGGCAGCTAAGTTTCCCCCGGCCTGTCCCGCCGACATTCGGCGGGGCAGGGCTGCGAACAAGCGAAGGCGACCTCGCAGATGACCCATGCGCCCCCGGGCCGATATCTGACGCGCGAAGCCATCACGCCTGCTGACATTACCCGTGCGCAGACGCTTCGGGCGCAGTGTTTTCAGACCGGAACCACCCCAGACAAAGACCCCTTCGACGCGGCTGCACGGCATTTTCTGGTCGAGGACCGCGCCAGCGGTACGCTGATCTGCTGCTTTCGCCTGACGCGGTTTCAGGGCGCGGGGCTTGGCCACAGCTATGCTGCACAATTCTATGACCTGAGCCGCCTGCACGGTATGGAGGGCGCCATGCTGGAACTTGGGCGCTTTTGCATCCATCCAGATTGGCACGACCCCGATATTCAGCGCCTCGCTTGGGGGCAGTTGGCGCGAGAGGTTGACCGCAACGGCGCGGCGCTTCTGTTCGGCTGTTCCTCCTTTGCGGGCACCGATCCAGCCGCCTACCGCGATGCCTTTGCCCTATTGAAACAGCAGCACCTTGCCCCGACACAGTGGCGGCCAGCGGCCAAAGCCGCGGATATCCACGCCTACGCCTGCGACAGCCATACCGCCGATCCCCGGCGCGCGCGCCAGCAGATCCCGCCGCTGCTGCGCAGCTATCTGGCGATGGGGGGATGGGTCAGTGATCACGCTGTGATCGACCGGCAGATGAACACGCTGCACGTTTTTACCGGGCTCGAGATCGCCGCGATCCCGCCCAACCGCGCGCGGCTTTTACGCGCATTGGCCTGACGCAGAAGCGCCTTTGGACATTGACCTTACCCGCGCCGAGAGATAGCTGGCGGGCATGGCACGCGCACCCCTTTTACAACTCACCGACATTTCGCTGACCTTTGGCGGCGATCCTGTTTTCGAAGACCTCTCACTGGTGATTCAGACCGGCGACCGGCTGGCCTTGGTTGGCCGCAACGGCTCGGGCAAATCGACCCTGATGAAGGTCATGGCCGGGCTGGTGGAGCCCGACAGCGGTGCGGTGATTGCCGGGCCCGGCGTGTCGGTCGGCTATATGGAGCAGGAACCCGATCTTACGGGGTTCGAGACGCTTGGCGATTTCGCCGCCCACGGTCTTGATCCGGGCGAGATGTACAAGGTCGAACGCGCGGGCGAGGGGCTGAAGTTCGACCCCGCACGCCCCGTCGCCACGGCTTCGGGCGGCGAACGTCGCCGTGCGGCACTGGCGCGGCTGATGGCCGAAGAGCCCGAGCTGATGCTGCTGGACGAACCGACCAACCACCTCGACATCGAAGCCATCGCTTGGCTCGAATCCGAGCTAAAGGGCACCCGCACGGCCTTTGTCATCATCAGCCACGACCGCGCTTTTCTGCGCGAATTGACCCGCGCGACCCTTTGGGTCGACCGCGGTGCCGTGCGCCGACAGGACATCGGTTTTGAAGGCTTTGAGGCTTGGCGCGATCAGGTCTGGGAAGAAGAGGACATGCAGCGTCACAAGCTGAACCGCAAGATCAAGGCCGAGGCCCGTTGGGCGGTCGAAGGCATCTCTGCGCGGCGCAAACGCAATCAGGGCAGGGTGCGGGCGCTTCAGGATCTCCGCGCCGAACGGTCGGCCCAGATCAAACGGCAAGGCACGGCGGCCATGGCCTTGGAGGCCGGGCCGAAGTCTGGCCGCAAGGTGATCGAAGCTGCGGGGATCGCCAAGAAATTCGGTGACAAACAGATCCTGCGCGATTTCTCGATCACTGTGCAACGCGGCGACCGGATCGCGCTGGTGGGGCCGAACGGCGTGGGCAAGACCACGCTGCTCAACATGCTGATCGGGAAAGAACAGCCCGATTCAGGCGAGATTAAGCTCGGCACAAATCTGGAACTGGCGCTTTTCGATCAGGCCCGCGCGCAGCTTGACGGGGACATGACCCTTTGGGACAGCCTCACGGGGGATCCTGACATGCGCGTGTCGGGCAAGGCCGATCAGGTGCTGGTGCGCGGACAGCCCAAACATGTGGTCGGCTACCTAAAAGAATTCCTCTTTGACGAGGGGCAGGCCCGCGCGCCTGTGCGCTCGCTCTCAGGCGGGGAAAAGGCGCGGCTGCTGCTGGCCAAGATCATGGCACGGTCCTCGAACCTTTTGGTGCTCGACGAGCCGACGAACGATCTGGATGTCGAGACGCTTGACCTGATGCAAGAACTCCTGGGCAACTACGACGGCACCGTGCTGCTGGTCAGCCACGACCGTGACTTCCTTGACCGCGTGGCCGCCACCACCATCGCCATGGAAGGCGACGGGCGTGCCACGGTCTATGCGGGCGGCTGGAGCGACTATCTGGCGCAGCGCGGGCAGGATGATTTCTCCGACAGCGTGGTAAAGTCCAAGCCCGGCAAGGCCGAGCCGAAAGCAGAGAAGAAACAAGCCGCCTCAGGTCTCAGCTTTACCGAAAAGCACCGGCTCGAAGCGCTGCCGGGTGAGATTGAGCGTCTTGAGGCGGAGATCGGCAAACTCGAAGAACTGCTCAGCGACGCGGAGTTGTTCACCCGTGAGCCGGTGAAGTTCCAAAAGGCCACCGATGCGCTGGTGCAGCGGCACGAAAAGCTGTCCGACGCCGAGGAAGAGTGGATGACGCTGGAGGAAAAGGCGCAGGGTTAATCGCCTGCGTCTTTCAGGGCGATCTGCGGCCGGTATCCGTTGCGGAAAGCCGCGACGCTGCTGGGCGGAGTGAGCAGGGTGACAAGGCCCCGAGGGCGTGGTTGCGCCGGGCCGTAGCCTGACGGCTGATAGGGGTGGAAGGCATCGCCGAACAACACCCCACTCTGGCCTTCATGATCTAAGACAATGGCCCCGTCAGGCAGGTCGTGCACCACCACATCCGCATGGCGGCGCTGTTGGAAAACCCGCGGCACGGCGCGTTCGGCGTGCAACTGACGGTCAAGGGCCGCAGCAGGCCCCGACACATCGCAGCACGCCCGAAACCGCCGGTAATCCGCGGCGCGGCATTCAGCGCAGGGCCGGTGACCTGCAGCAAAGGCCACAGCCTCATCCAGAAAGAAAAGCTCGGTATAGTGTCGCGGGGCCATCAATTGCCGCCGACGGCCCTTGAAGCCGAGCACACAGCACACCCAATTCTGATGCGCCCAACGGCGTTTGAGGTGTAGACCGTTTGCATCGTGCAGGATACCGCGATTGCCCATGAACCCACCCCGCGCGGGGTGGGCGATGATCTCTCCATCAGGCTGGACGCGGTTTTGCAGCGGCATCAGCGCATCCGCAGCGCCCCATCAAGGCGGATAACCTCGCCGTTGAGATAGCCCATTTCAACGATGAACCCGGCCAACCGCCCGTATTCCGAAGGATCGCCAAGGCGCGGCGGGTTGGGGACATCCTTAGCCAGATCCGCTTGCACTTCTTCCGGCAGGCCCGCCAGCATCGGCGTTTTGAAGATACCGGGCGCGATGGTCATCACGCGGATGCCGTCTTTGGCCAGATCCCGCGCCATGGGCAGGGTCATGCCTACGATCCCGCCCTTGGACGCGGCATAGGCGGCTTGGCCCTTTTGACCGTCGAAAGCGGCGATTGAGGCGGTGTTGATGATCACCCCCCGTGCGCCATCGTCTTCGGGAGTGTTCTTGGCCATGGCGACCGCTGCAAGCCGTGCCACGTTGAAACTGCCGACAAGGTTGATGTCGACCGTGCGTTGAAAGGCGTCCAAGGGGTGCGGCCCGTCGCGGCCTGTGGTCTTGATCCCAAGGGCAATGCCTGCGCAGTTTACTGCCGCCGTGATCCAGCCCATCTTTTCCTGAGCATAGTCCACCGCTTTTTGGACCGAAGTCTCATCCGTCACATCGGTCATGACGAAATGCCCGCCGATTTCCTTGGCCACAGATTCGCCCCGGGCGGTGTCACGATCCAGCAGGGTGACCTGTGCCCCCTGCGACGCGAAATAGCGCGCCGTGGCTTCGCCAAGCCCCGATGCCCCCCCGGTGATGATGGCGGCTGTACTGTCTAGTTTCATGATGGCTCCCCCCGATATGAACGCTTGTTCAGTTCAACACGAAGTCTCGCCCCATGCAAGCGATGCCGTTGCGGCGGGGGGCGGGGAAGGCCGTTGCCATCCCCCCTTGGCAATCAGCCGACCTGTACCAGCGCGTGGCGTTTTTTGCCCGCGCTCAGCTTGATCGGAGAGGACAGCGCGCCCGCATCCAGCATCATGCCCGCATCGGTCAGCGGCTGGTCATCAATCCGCGCGCCGTTCTCGGCAATCAAGCGCTTGGCCTCTTTACCGGACCCAGCAAGGCCCGATTTCACCAGCAGTTGCACGATAGAGACGCCATCGCCCACATCCGCCGCCGAGAGGGTCAGGGTGGGCAGGTCATCGCCCACACCGCCTTTTTCAAAGACCTCGCGCGCCGTGGCTTCGGCGTTGCGCGCCGCTTCTTCGCCGTGCAGCAGGCCGGTGACCTCATTGGCCAGTCGCACCTTCGCCTCATTGATCTCGGACCCGGCGAGCGCACCCAGACGGTCGCACTCATCGACCGGCAGCTCGGTGTAGAGTTTGAGGAAACGGCCCACATCGGCATCGGTGCAATTGCGCCAGAACTGCCAGAACTCGTAAGGCGAAAGCATATCGCCGTTCAGCCAGACCGCGCCGCCCGCAGATTTGCCCATCTTCTTGCCGTCGCTGGTGGTCAAGAGGGGCGAGGTCAGGCCGTAGACTTCCCCGTCGATCACGCGGCGGGTCAGGTCGATCCCGTTGACGATGTTGCCCCATTGGTCGCTGCCGCCCATCTGCAGGATACAACCGTAGCGACGGTGAAGCTCCATAAAGTCATAGGCTTGGAGAATCATGTAGTTGAACTCAAGGAACGACAGCGATTGCTCGCGGTCCAACCGCGATTTCACACTCTCAAAGCTGAGCATCCGGTTGATTGAGAAGTGCCGCCCGATGTCGCGCAGGAAATCGAGGTAGTTCAACTCATCCAGCCACTCGGCGTTGTTGAGCATCAAAGCATCGCTCGGCCCATCGCCATAAACGAGGTAGCGGGCGAAAACCTGACGAATGCCTTCAATGTTGTCGTCGATCGCCTCGGGCGTCAGCAGGGGGCGCTCATCCGACCGGAAGGATGGATCGCCAACCTTTGTCGTGCCGCCGCCCATCAGGGTGATCGGCTTGCCGCCGCATTTCTGCAACCAGCGCAGCATCATTATATTGACCAGATGGCCCACGTGCAGCGATTTGGCAGTCGCATCATAGCCCACATAGGCGGGGGCTGCGCCATTCATAAGGGCGTCGTCCAACCCTTGATAATCGGTGCAATCGGCCAGAAAGCCGCGCTGCATCATCGTGTGGATGAACTCCGATTTGGGATGGTATGTCATGGTGACTTGCCTCAAAACTGTATTGCGGGGCAATCTATATGCGTACGAGCGGCAAAGGAAAAGGCCATGAATAGGGCCATGCACAGGCAACATGTCGGAACCGGTGTGGTGACGGCTCTGGGAATGATGTCGGGCACCTCTCTGGATGGGGTGGACGCGGCTATTTTGCGCACCGATGGGCGGGACATCGCCAGTTTTGGGCGCAGCGCCTATCGCAGCTATTCGGCTGAGGATCGCCGGGTGATCGCCGCCGGATTCGGGAAATGGCACGGGGGTGAGGTTGAGGCGGCAGCCCAAGCGGTCGAGGCAGCGCATCTGGCGCTGTTGTATGATCTGTTGAAAGATGAGCCCGGGGTCGAGCTTGTCGGTTTCCACGGCCAGACCCTTGCCCATGCGCCGCGGATGCAGGGCACGCTGCAGGTCGGCGACGGGGCGCTATTGGCGCGCACCATTAACTTGCCCGTCGTCTGGGATTTCCGCAGCGCCGATGTCGAACTGGGCGGAGAGGGCGCGCCTTTGGCACCGTTCTTTCATCATGCCTGCGCGCGTTTTGCAGGGCGGGAAGGCCCGGTGGCCTTTTTGAACCTCGGCGGCGTGGGCAACCTCACTTGGGTCGATCCGCGCGTTGCGCGCCCAGAAGAAGAAGGCGCGCTGCTTGCTTTCGATACCGGCCCGGCAAATGCGCCGATCAACGATTTGATGCAGGCCCGCCTTGGCCAAGACTTCGACGAAGGCGGCAAACTGGCCGCGCGGGGCAGGGTGGAACATGGCGCGTTGGAGCTTTTCCTTGCCGAGCCATACTTTGCACGCATGCCGCCAAAATCGCTCGACCGGAATGATTTCGCGGAAATGGTGGCCTTGGTCGGTGAACTGTCAGACGCCGATGCCTGTGCCACCCTGACAGCCATGTGCGCCGCTGGCGTGGCCGAGGCGATGCAGCACTGCCCAGCCCCGCCCGAGCGGGTCTATGTCACCGGCGGCGGGCGGCATAATCCGGTGTTGATGCGGATGCTGGATGTCAGTCTTGATTGCCCCGTCGCCCCGGTGGAAGAGATCGGGCTGGATGGCGATATGCTGGAGGCACAGGCATTCGCCTATCTCGCCGTGCGCGTGGCGCGCGGCCTGCCGACCTCATGCCCCGGCACCACGGGCGTGCGTGCCGCAGTGGGTGGCGGCACCGTCAGCCGAATCTGAGCACCAAGCGTTGAAACTTCAATTTTGACGGGAATATGCCGGACGGTGTCCAATCAGGCAGCAGGGTGCAGTTCTCAGGCGGCCAAGGCGGCAATCGCGGCATATTTTTAACAAAGTTTCAAAAAATCTATCGTTTTCGCAATTTATTGAAACAAAAATCCATTTTAATGCGTGAATATAGCATGGGGGTCATTGGCTGGCGGAGGAGCTGGGTCTTGCCGGCCCCGATCTAAAGAAGGAGATTCAAAATGGCTATCTTTCAAACCAGAAGCTTTAAAAATTCCATGGCGATCACGGCCGCGGCGATCTTGCTCGCGCCCACAGCCCAGGCGGAAATCGGTCTGGGGGTCGGCGTGAGTGTCGGCGGCCATGGCGGTCACGATGGCGCGGATGTCGGCGTCGGGGCCTCAGTTGGCGGAAGCAGTGGCGTCGGGGCCGGGGTCGGCGCTTCAGTCGGGGGGGATAGCGGTGTGAACGCGGGCGTCGGCGCCTCAGTCGGCGGCGGGAACGGCGTGAACGCAGGCGTCGGCGCCTCAGTCGGTGGCAGTCATGGTGTCGGGGCCGGGGCGGGCGTCTCGGTTGGTGGCAATGGCGGCTCAGGCAGCGGCGGTGCCGGCACGGGCGGTCAAGACCCTGTTCCCGGGGCCACCGCAGGCCGGGCGACGGGCGTGGCCGACAGCAGTGCACTCTCTGCCAAGACAATCAACATTACGACGCTGATCGGCGCACCGGTCTGGAGCAAAGACCGCGTCTTGGTCGGTATGATCGAGGAGGTCGCCCCCGGCCCCAACGGCAAGTCGATGCCGTTCTACGCCTCAGCGCGGCGCTGAAAAGTGACAAGGATATCATCCGGATGCGGATTGCGCCGCGTCTGTCCGACCGGGGCGCGTTGCGGCTGGGGTATTCGAAACAAAAGTTCCTCCAGCTATTCGCCGGCTGATCGCCAATGGGATGAAGGCAGTGGACTGAAGAATGAGGGGCGGGGGAACTTCCGCCCCTTTTCATGCGCTACCGAGACAGTGCGGCGGCACCGGTCAGAGGCAGTTCATAAAAGCAGATCGCCTTACGGGCGAAATCGGGCATCGGCTGGTAGGGCCCCCGCTCAACAAACCCAAGCGCGGCATAGAGCGCGCGGGCAGGGGCAAAGGCGATGGAAGTGTCGAGATAGACCTTCTCAAACCCATCTTCCCGCGCCTGATCAATCAGCCTTTGGCAGATTGCACGGCCCGCGCCGGTGCCACGGGCGGCATCCGTCACAAAGACGCGCTTGATCTCACTCTCGGTATCGCTCAGCGCATGGGACATGCCGCAGCCCAGAGGGATGCCGTCACGTTCCGCCAGTAGGATGATGCCGCGCGGGCGGGCGTGTTCCTCGGCCAAGCGGTCCATCAGAACGCTGTATTTGTCTTGCGGATAGAAGGTCTCAACAATCCGCCGCTCGGTCGGGGCGAAGGTGTAGAGAAAGTCGCGGTAAGCCCAGCAAAGGTCGACCACCGCCGCGAGATCCGCAGCGGTGGTGACAGGGCGAATGTCTATGCCAGACATCAGCCGCGCAGGATCGAGCGGCCCGCGTATTGTGCGGTCTCGCCCAGCATTTCCTCGATACGGATCAACTGGTTGTACTTCGCCAGCCTGTCAGAGCGCGCCAGCGAGCCGGTCTTGATCTGACCGCAGTTGGTCGCCACGGCGAGGTCGGAAATCGTGGCATCCTCCGTCTCGCCCGAGCGGTGCGACATCACGTTGGTGTACCCCGCGCGATGCGCGATATCGACAGCCTTGAGCGTCTCGGTCAGGGTGCCGATCTGGTTGACCTTCACCAGCATGGAATTGGCGCAGCCGCGTTTGATGCCGTCGGACAGACGCGCGGGATTAGTCACGAAAAGATCATCGCCCACCAATTGCACCTTGCCGCCCAAGACATCTGTCAGCGCCTTCCAGCCGTCCCAATCGTCTTCGGCCATGCCGTCTTCGATGGAGATGATCGGATAGTCGTTCACGAGGGCTGCTAGATAGTCGGCGTTCTCTTCGCTCGACAGGGTCTTGCCCTCACCGGAAAGGACATATTTGCCGTCCTTGTAGTATTCCGTCGCCGCGCAATCGAGGGCGAGGTACATGTCTTCGCCGGGTTTGTAGCCCGCTTTTTCGATCGACTTCAGGATGAAATCAAGCGCATCGCGGGAAGAGCTGATGTTGGGGGCAAAACCACCTTCATCGCCGATCCCGGTCGAGAGACCCGCATCGGAAAGCTCGTTCTTCAGCGTGTGAAAAACTTCGGCACCCATGCGCACGGCCTCGCGGATATTGTCCGCAGCGACCGGCATGATCATGAATTCCTGAATGTCGATCGGGTTGTCGGCATGTTCGCCGCCGTTGATGATATTCATCATCGGCACCGGCAGGACGCGGGCGGTGGTGCCACCAACATAGCGGTAGAGCGGCTGTGTGCAGTAATCTGCGGCGGCCTTGGCGGCGGCCATCGACACGCCCAAGATAGCATTCGCGCCCAAGCGGGATTTGTTCTCGGTCCCGTCGAGTTCGATCATCATCTCGTCGATCTCGACCTGCTCGGTCGCGTCGATCCCCACCAGCGCTTCGGCAATTTCGCCGTTCACGGCGGCGCAGGCTTCCAACACACCTTTGCCCATGTAGCGGGACTTGTCGCCATCGCGGCGCTCGTTCGCTTCATAGGCGCCTGTTGAGGCACCGGAGGGAACCGCGGCGCGGCCCATTGTGCCGTCTTCGAGGATAACGTCGACTTCGACCGTCGGGTTGCCCCGGCTGTCGAGGATTTCGCGGGCGTGGATGTCGATGATCGTGCTCATGGGCTTTGTCCTCATGTTCGGGTTTGCAGCGGTTTACCCCGGCAGGCCCGGCTTGGAAAGACCGCGGCGGGGCCGGGGGGTGATTTTGCGTTCGCGCAGCAGGGTATAGACCCCCGAGGCGATGATGATCGCGGCCCCCACCAGCGTCAGCGTGTCGGGGGATTCGTCAAAGACCACGATCCCCGCGACCAGTGCGAATAGCATCCGCATGTAACGAAAGGGCGTGACGAAGCTGACTTCGCCCACGCGCATGGCCGCCACGATGGCGTAATAGGCCATCACACCGATCACCATCGCGGCGGCAAGATAGACCACCTCGGCCCCGCCGGGCATGGCGGCGGGGGTGCCAGCGGCCAGCATCAGGATCAGCCCTGCCGGGACCAGCACGATAAAGGCAAGAAAGCTAAGCTGCATGGAACTGATGCTTTTGGGGACCTTGCGCGTCGCCAGATCGCGCAGCGCAAGGCCGATGACACCTGCCACGGCAAAGAGCGACAGCGCGTTGAACCCCTCCAACCCCGGGCGGACGATCAGCAGCACGCCGAGGAAACCCACGACAATCGCGCTCCAACGGCGCCAGCCGACGGGTTCCCCCAGAAACAGCGCCGCACCAAGGGTCACGGCCAGCGGGGTCGCCTGCAAAATAGCAGAGGCCGAGGAGAGCGGCGTCAACACGATGGCGGTCACGAAACACAGGGTGCCCAGCACCTCCCCCACGGCGCGCAGCAGGATCGGCCCGGTGAGCATATCCGCAGAGAACAAACGCCGCCCCTGAATGCGCAGGATCACGGCAAAGATCGCCCCGCCGCCCGCGCCCAACAGCGCGATGATCTGCCCCACGGGGAGGGCATCGCTCGTCAGTTTGACGAACATATCCTCAATGGCGAAACCGGCCATGGCCAGCACCATCAGCATCGCGCCGCGCAAATTGTCCATGATAAGGCCCTTTCGCCCGTGGTATTGCCAGCCGCCCATGAACCTTTTGCGAAGAAAGGGCAAGGGCCCGAAATGCGCGTCATGCGTGTGGCTCTGGCGCCCGCTGCGACGGGGTGCTAGCCCTATGGCATGAGATGGCCGACCCGTTCCCTTGCCCCGCGCGACACAGTGCTGACCCTTGGGGTTGGCACGCTCGGCGCGTTGCTGTTTTGGTGGCTCAACGCGCCTGTCTATATGCTGCTGGGGCCGGTGATCGCAGTGAGTGGTCTGGGGCTGGCCGGTCTGCGCACGGCGGTCGACCCGCGGCTGCGGGACGCCTGTTTTGTGGTTTTGGGCATCGCCGTAGGTGCAGGCTTTAACCAAGATGCGGTCAACGCCATGGTGCGCTGGCCACTGGCCTTTGTCTTTATGACCGGGGTGATCTGGGGGATTATGGCCGCCTGCCGTTGGATGCTCGCCCGTTATTTCGGTTTTGATGCGCGCTCAGCGCTTTTGGCCTCGGCCCCGGGGCATCTGAGTTTTGTCATGGCGATTGCCAGCGATGGTGGCTCGGACGTGGCGCGGATCTCGATTACGCAGTCGGTCCGGCTTTTGGCGCTGACCATTGTTGTGCCCTTCGCTGCGCTGCTGATGGGCGTCGACATGACTGGTAATATCGCCCCGGTGGGCGCGGGAATGGGCGTTATCTCTATCGTGGTGATGATTTCCGCTGCGGTCGTGGTCGGGCTGATCTTCACCCGTCTTTCGGTGCCAGCACCGCTGCTGATGGGGGCGATGGTCGTCTCTGCCATCGCGCATTTGACCAAGCTGGAAACCGGTGTTCTGCCGGGTTGGCTGACCCTCATCGCCTATCTGGTGCTGGGCAGTCTTATCGGCACGCGGTTCTCGGGCATCACGCCTGCACGGTTTGTCAGCGGACTTGGTGCAGGGCTGGCGATTACCGGCGTTGCTGTCGGGCTTGCGGGTCTGGGCGCTGTGCCAGTGGCTTGGGCGCTTGGCATGCCGCTCGGTCATGTGCTGGTGGCGTTTGCACCCGGAGGGCTTGAAACGATGATCGCGCTTGGTGCTGTACTGGCTGTCGTGCCGGGATTTGTCGCGGCATGTCACATCATGCGGCTGGTCGTGCTGAGCGTGCTGTTGCCCGCCATGCTCGCCCGCGCGTCCCGACGCGAAAAGCATCCCGCCGAATGATACGCAGGCGTTAGGGTTTCAGGCGCACCATCAACCGGTTGCCGGTCTTGCGCGTCTCCAGTGCTTTCAGGTCCGCCGCCAAGGCGCTCAGCTTGCCATGGCCGTATGTCCGGCTGTCGAAATCCGGATGCGCTGCCTGAATGGTCTGGCCGATCTGACCGAGGTTGTACCAATCGTCCTCGGTGTCGATCTTGTCCATCGCCGCTTTGAACAGGGGCAGGGCGTCGGCCACCTTGGCGCTGGCGCGTGACGTTGTGTCCGGCTCTGCTCCGTCGAGGTTTTCGATCAGGATGAAACGGTTATAGACGTTGCGCAGCGAATCGTGGGTTTTCTTCTCCCCGATGCCGATCACCGTCACCCCATCCTCGCGCAGGCGGTTCACCAGCGCGGTGAAGTCACTGTCGGACGAGACGATCACGATGATATCGAAGCGGCGGCTGTGCAGAATGTCCATCGCCTGAATGACCAGCCCGATGTCGCTGGCGTTCTTGCCCTTGGTGTTCGCGGTCTCTTGATGGGCCACCAGACCGAGCTCACGGATGGGGGCTTTCCAACCTTTAAGGTGGTCATTCGACCAATCGCCATAAACGCGGCGCAGGGCGGGCTCTCCGATGGTCGTAACCTCCCGCATGATGGCTGCGGCATGTTTGGCTGGGACATTGTCGGCGTCGATCAACACGGCCAGAAGCGGGCGGTCACGGTCGGTCATGGGTCATCCTTTTTGATTGGCACACCGTAAAGTTCCATCCGGTGCCCCTGCAGTTTGTAACCCAATTTACGCGCGATACGTTCCTGAAGCTCTTCGATTTCCGCGTCGACGAATTCGATCACCTCGCCCGAGTTCACATCGATCAGGTGGTCGTGATGTTCGCGCTGCGCATCTTCATAGCGCGCCCGGCCATCGCCGAATTCCAATTTGTCGAGGATGCCCGCTTCTTCGAACAGCTTGACCGTACGGTAGACCGTGGCGATCGAGATGCCGCTGTCGATCTCAGTGGCGCGGGCCAGCAGTTCTTCGGCATCGGGGTGGTCGTCGCTGTCGTGAATCACCTGCGCGATGACCCGGCGTTGACCTGTCATGCGCAGACCCATGGCCTCGCACCGTTTGATGATCGGGTTGCGCATCGTTTCGCCCTTCGTCCGTCGGACCACGTTCCTAACATTCTAGCGCGGCCAGACGCCACCGCAATTGAACCCTGCCGGTTGACTTTTGCCCGCGCGCAGCCCATGTGGGGGTCAAGCGAAGCCTTCTGCCGCGTGAGCAGTATCAGCGCCAAGTCCCATGAGGGGCCACTGGATGCTGACGACAAGGCCCGCCGATGTTCCCAAAATCACGCGTGGGGCCAAGCGCGACAGACGGGTGTGAGGCATGTGGCCTGCGCCCGCGATCTGGCTTGCGCGACCCCGTGGCGCCTGTATTGGGCGCGGCGACTAAGGATGGCGCGCGCTCCTGCGTGCCGGAAAGTGAACGAATGAGCGATTTTGACATGATGGGCCTGCCAAAGAAACTGGTGGCCCGGTTGAATGAAATGGGTCTGAAAGATCCAACCCCGATCCAACGACAAGCAATCCCCCAAGCCATGAATGGCCGCGACGTGATGGGCCTTGCCCAGACCGGCACCGGCAAGACGGCGGCCTTTGGTGTGCCGCTTATCGCACAGATGATGGAACTCGAAGGCCGCCCCGCGCCGCGCTCTGTGCGCGGGCTGGTGCTTGCCCCGACCCGCGAGCTGGCCCAACAGATCGCCGTGAACCTGCGCGGCTATGCCGAAGGCACGCCGATCAAAGTGGCGATGGTTGTCGGCGGCCAGTCGATCAACACGCAGATCAAGCGTCTGGAGCGCGGTGTTGATCTGTTAATCGCCACACCGGGCCGTCTGCTGGACCTGCTGGACCGCCGCGCGGTCAAGCTCGACACGACGACCTTCCTTGTGCTGGATGAGGCCGACCAGATGCTCGACATGGGCTTCATCCATGACCTGCGCAAAATCTCGAACCTGATCCCGAAAGAGCGTCAGACGATGCTGTTCTCGGCGACCATGCCCAAGTTGATGAATGAGATCGCCAACAGCTATCTCAGCAGCCCGATCCGCATCGAAGTCTCGCCTCCCGGCAAGGCGGCGGACAAGGTGACCCAAGAGGTGCATTTCATCGCCAAGGCCGAGAAGACCGAACTGTTGAAAGAACTGCTGGCCAAGCACAAAGGCGAGCGCGCGCTGGTCTTTGGCCGTACGAAACATGGCTCGGAAAAGCTGATGAAGACACTGGTCAAAGCCGGTTTTGACGCCGCTTCAATCCACGGCAACAAAAGCCAAGGTCAGCGTGACCGCGCGATTGCGGGTTTCAAAAATGGCGACATCACTGTGCTGGTGGCCACCGATGTGGCGGCCCGTGGCCTCGATATCCCGGATGTGAAACACGTCTATAACTTCGACCTGCCGAATGTCCCCGACAACTATGTGCACCGGATTGGCCGGACCGCGCGGGCGGGCAAAGACGGCGCTGCCGTGGCCTTCTGCGCACCGGATGAAATGGGCGAGTTGAAAGCGATTCAAAAGACCATGGGCATCTCGATCCCCGTGGCTTCGGGCCGTCCGTGGGAAGTGATCGATGAGCCCTCCAAACCCAAAGGCCGTGGCCGTGGGCGCGGTGGCCGTCCCGGTGGCGGCGGTGGTCGTCCCGGTGGTGGTGGCGGGGGCGAAGGCGCTGGCAAGCCAAGCGGCGGTCGTCGCCGTCGGCGCGGTGGCGGCGGCGGGAAGCCGGGTGGCCAGCAGGCAGCCTAAGCCGGCACTTAAAAGTTGAACGACCCAATGGCGCGCTGTGGCAACCACAGCGCGCCATTGACTTATCCGGCCCGCGTGGCTGCGGTCTTTGCGGTGCTTTTAGGCCGGAAGATCCTGTCGGAGGACATCGGGCTCACCTTTTGGTTCGCCTTGCTGATCAACCGCAAACCCCGAGTGCGCTAGGCTTTAGGTGCCACAAAAGGTCGCCGGGACGATCTCGCCTTCGGTCGGCGGGCGCTGAAGCTCGGGATCGATCTCTTCAAAGGGCGTCGCCAGCGCAGTCATCAAGCGCTCGAACGGGGCCATGTCACCCGCAACGGCGGCTTCGATCATCTGCTCAATCCGGTGGTTGCGCGGGATCACGGCGGGGTTCGCCGCCTGCATGACCGCCTGCGGGTCCGGCTCATCCTTGATCCGGCTGCGCCAGTTTTCGGCCCATGTGTCAAAGGCATCGCGGTTGGTAAAGTGATCACGCGCTTGGTCGGTCCCAAGGGCGCGGAACGTGTTGGTGAAATCCGAGCCGTCCGTTTGCATCAGGCTCAGCAGTTCATTGATCAGATCCACATCCTCGGGCCGAGGATCGGAAATGCCGACTTTGGCCGCAAAACGCTGCAACCATGCGGCTTCGATCAACTCGGGCATGTCGTGGACGATTTCGGTGGCGTCTTCGACGGCGGTCTCTTTGTCGCCCATCTGCTGCAAAAGCGAGGTCGCAAGCTGCGCCATGTTCCACACAACGATCTGCGGTTGGTTGCCGTAGGCATAGCGGCCCTGCCGGTCGATGGAACTGAACACGCGGCCCTGATGAAAGGCATCCATAAAGGCGCAGGGGCCATAGTCGATCGTCTCACCTGAGATGCTGCAATTGTCGGTGTTCATCACACCGTGGATAAAGCCGAAGGACATCCATTGTGCCACCAGCTCTGACTGCGCGGCACAGACCGCGCGCAAAAGGCCAAGCGGGCCATCGGCCTCTGGGTAGTGTCGCGCGATGGCATAATCGGTCAGGGTTTTGAGCGCCTCCGTCTCACCGCGATGGGCAAAGACCTGAAAGGTGCCGACACGCAGATGGCTTGCGGCGACGCGGGTGACGATGGCGCCGGGCAGAGGGCCGCTTTCGCGCAGGATCGGCTCCCCAGTGGCGACAGCAGCGAGGGCACGGGTGGTCGGCACGCCGAGCGCATGCATCGCCTCGCTGATCAGATATTCGCGTAGCACCGGCCCCACCCAAGCGCGGCCATCGCCCATACGCGAATAGGGCGTCGGGCCGGAACCTTTAAGCTGAATGTCACGGCGATTGCCCTCGCTGTCGATGACCTCACCCAGCAGGATCGCACGGCCATCGCCAAGTTGCGGGTTGAAGTTGCCGAACTGATGCCCGGCGTAAAGCTGCGCCAAGGGGGCCGCCCCTGCGGGCACCTGATTGCCGCCGAATACCTGCGCGCGGGTCTTTGCATCGCCGCCTTTGATTCCCAGCGACGCCGCCAGATCGTCGTTCCATACCAAGAGCTTGGGCTCTTTTACCGGCGTCGGGTCGAGCCGGGTAAAAAACCCGTCGGGCAGGGTGGCATAGCTGTTATCAAAGGGAATACGCATCACAGTTTCCGAGACATAAGCATGTAATCCTCGCGGGGGCGGAAGCCCGCGCGGGTGTAGACTTTGAGCGCCGCTTTGTTGGTGCGGTCTACCTCAAGATGGATGGCGCGCAACCCGCCCGCGGCAAGCGCCCGTGGCAGGGCGATCAGCGCTTCCGAGGCAATGCCGCGCCCTCGCACGCCGGGACGGACGTAGATTTCATCAATGATGGCGTCCAGCCCCCCAAATTCAACCGACCAGCCGAAACAGATCACCACATAGCCAATCGGCGCACGGGGCGGTCCGATCAGATAGGCGGCCCCATGGGGGATCCCCTCCAGCAGCGGCGCCAGCCCGTTGCGGCGCTGCTCGTCGGTCATCTCAATGCCCGCTTCGGCGTGAAAGGCCGTGACCAGCCCGACCAATTTATCAAGATGCTCAGGCGCGCCGAGGGTGAGATGTGCGCTCATAGACGGGCCAGCCTTTCGGTGAGCAGCGCAAAGAACCCATCGGCATCAAGGTCGCCCACGAAAAGCGCGTTGGGCGCGCGTTCTGTCACGCCCCACCAATCGGCTACGGTCATGCCCATGGTCAGCTCAGACTCGGTCTCGATCTCGACGTTGATGTGGCGGCCTTTGAACAGGTCACGATTGATTAGATAGGCGGTGACGCAAGGATCATGCAGCGGCGCGCCTTCGGAGCCATATTTCTCTTTGTCGAACCGCTCGAAGAAATCGGTCATCTCGGCCACGGCGACGCCCACCGGCGTGCCAATCGCGCGGAAGGCATCGTTGCGTGGTTTGGTGACCAGTGCCTTATGGGTCACGTCAAGCGGCATCACGACGATGGGAATACCGGATTTAAACACGATATCAGCGGCATGCGGGTCGACGTAAATGTTGAACTCCGCCGTGGGGGTGATATTTCCTCCTTCGAAATAACCGCCGCCCATCAGCACGATCTCTTGCACCTTTTCGGCGATATCGGGCGCCTTTTGCAGGGCGGTCGCGATATTGGTGAGCGGCCCCAAAGGGCAGAGGGTCACGCTGCCTGCAGGATGGGCGCGGACCTGCTCGATGATGAAATCGACGCCATGCCCCTCGGCCAGCGGCATGGTGGGGTCGGGCAGGTCGGGGCCATCAAGGCCGGTCTTGCCGTGCACATGTTCTGCCGTCACCAAGTCGCGACCCAGCGGGCGGTCGCAACCGGCAAAGACCTTTACATCCCGGTGCCCTGCCAATTCGCAAACGATGCGCGCATTTTTCGAGGTCAGGTCCAGTGGCACGTTGCCCGCGACACAGGTGATGCCCAGCACGTCAATCTCTTCGGGGCTGGCCAGCGCAAGGAGGATCGCGACGGCGTCGTCCTGTCCGGGGTCGGTGTCGATAATGATTTTGCGCAGGGTCATGGGCTTACTTTCGTGAAATTGCTTGGGGCAGAGCCTTGCCGGAGGCTCATGTCTTTGTCCAGCCGCAGGCCCGGCGATTAGCCGCGTTCCGCCAGTTTCACGGCATCCCAAAGCGCATCCATCTCGGCCAGATCACTGTCCTTTGGGGTTTTGCCCATGGCCGCGAGCCGCGTTTCGATCCCCTCAAACCGGCGGGTGAATTTGGCGTTTGCAGCGCGCAGGGCGGCTTCGGGATCAAGCCCAAGGTGGCGGCCCAGATTGGCCATGACAAAGAGCAGATCGCCGTATTCCTCTTCGACCTCCGTCTGCGAAAGCTCGTCCTTCGCCTCGACCAATTCGGCGGCCTCTTCGGTGATCTTATCCAACACCTGTGTCGTTTCAGGCCAATCAAACCCCACCCGCGCAGCGCGTTTTTGCAGTTTCATAGCCCGCAGAAGGGCGGGCAGGCCAATCGCCACCCCGTCCAACGTGCCGCCTTGTGCTTTGCCAGCGCGCTCTGCGGCTTTGATCTTTTCCCAATCGGCGGTTTGCTGTTCGGCGCTTTTGTCGCGGGATTCGTTGCCAAAGACATGCGGGTGCCGCGCAACCATCTTGTCGCTGATATTGCGCACCACAGATTGAAAGGTGAAATGCCCTGCTTCTTCGCCCATTGCGGTGTGATAGACCGATTGCAGCAACAGGTCGCCCAGCTCGCCCTCCAATTCCGCCCAATCGCGACGGGCGATGGCATCGGCAACTTCGTAAGCCTCTTCAATGGTATAGGGGGCGATGCTGTCGAAATCCTGTTCGATATCCCAAGGGCAACCGGTTTCAGGATCGCGCAGGCGGCGCATGATTTCAAGCAGCCGCTCAATGCCCGCATCGGAATCGTGAATGAGATCGGCTTTTGTGTTGTCCGGCATTGCAGGCCCCGTATGTCTGGTGTCAGATGCACCCTGACCAAACCAACCCCGAGGAGTCCAGCCCATGCCCGTGGTAAACCGCATCAATGCCTTTGCGGCGGATATGACAGCGTGGCGGCGCCATTTGCATAGCATGCCTGAGTTGGATCTGGAATGTCATGAGACGGCGGCCTTTGTCGCCGAACGGCTGCGGGAATTTGGCGTCGATGAACTGCACGAAGGCATCGCGACAACCGGGCTGGTTGCGATCATCAACGGGCAGGGCGCAGGGCCCACGATCGGCCTGCGCGCCGATATGGATGCCCTGCCCATACATGAAGCGACGGGCAAGGACTACGCCAGTACCCGTATGGGCAAAATGCACGCTTGCGGGCATGATGGGCATACAACGATGTTGCTGGGCGCCGCCCGCTACTTGGCCGAAACACGCAATTTCTCGGGCCGCGTTGCCCTGATCTTTCAACCCGCTGAAGAGGCCAGCGGCGGCGCTGGTATCATGGTCGAAGAAGGCATCATGGAGCGGTTCGACATCGCGCAGGTCTACGGCATCCACAACATGCCCGGGCTGGAAGAAGGCGCGTTTTTCACCACCCCGGGGCCATTCATGGCAGCGGTGGACGAGTTTCACATTCACATCAAGGGCAAAGGGGGCCATGGCGCGATGCCCCATGACACCCGCGACCCTGTGGTGGCGGCCTGTGGCATCGCCACGGCAATCCAGACCATCGTTAGCCGCAATCATCTCGCGGCACAGGATCTGGTGGTCTCGGTCACGCAAATCCACACCGGAAGCGCCGACAATATCATTCCTGAGACCGCCTATATCAACGGCACCGTGCGCACCTTTGACCGCGAGGTGCAGGAGATGGTGATGCGCCGCATGCAGCAGATCGTGGACGGGCAGGCGGCAAGCTATGACGTCTCAGCCGAGCTGGTCTATGAGGTCGGCTATCCCGCCACGGTCAACGATCCCGCCAAGACCGAAACCGCCATCGCGGCGGCAAGCGAAGTGGTGGGCGCGGACCGCGTGCATGGCGACTATGGCCGCGAAATGGGCGCGGAAGATTTCAGCTTTATGCTTGAAAAACGCCCCGGTGCCTATCTGTTCCTCGGGACCGGTGAGGGCGCGGGGCTGCACCATCCGGAATACGACTTCAACGACGAGATCGCGCCCATCGGCGCATCCTTTTTCGCCCGTATCGTTGAGCGGGCACAGCCAGCAGGAGGCAAGTAATGGCACTGGAAGACGCGGCCAAACAGATGGATATGGCCTTTACCCGCGAGGACCTCAAAGGGCCGAGCTATGAGTTGACCTTTGGCGGGGCGACCTCTTTCCTGCGACGTAAATACACCAAGGATCTGACCGGCGTGGACATCGCGGTAACCGGCGTGCCCTTTGATCAGGCCGTCACCAACCGCCCCGGCACCCGCCTTGGCCCCCGCGCCATCCGCGAGGCAAGCGCGCTGCAAGCGCCCGACGCGCCCTATGGCTGGGACTTTGACGTGCTGAGCGAATTCGCCATCGCTGATTATGGCGATCTGGCTTTCGACTATGGCCATGTCAGCCAGTTTCCGGCGGCACTCACCGCGCATATCAAGACTATTCTGGATGCCGGTGCGGCCTCGGTCGTGCTGGGCGGGGATCACTATATCTCGTTTCCGATCCTCAAAGCCTATGCCGAAAAATACGGTCCGATCAGCCTGTTACAGTTCGACGCTCACACGGATACATGGGCTGATGACGACATGGACCGGATCGATCACGGCACGATGTTCTACAAGGCCGTGAAGTCCGGCATCGTCGATCCCGCGACCAGCGTGCAGGTCGGCATCCGCACCACCAACGAAGACACGATGGGCGTCAATATCATCGACGCACGTGAGGTGCATGAGAAGGGGCCGCAGGCGACCGTGGCCAAAATCAAAGAGATCCTTGGCGATCGACCTTGCTATCTGACCTTCGACATCGACGCGCTTGATCCGGCCTTTGCCCCCGGCACCGGCACGCCGGTTTGGGGCGGTCTGACCGCGGCGCAGACCTCGATCATGCTGCGCGATCTGGCCGGGATCAACATCATGGGCGGCGATGTGGTTGAGGTCTCTCCGCCCTTCGACACCACAGGCGCGACGGCGATTGCGGGCGCGCATGTCGCGACCGAGATTCTGTCGCTGCTGGGCCACCGCATGAGAACCGCGTGAGCGAAGGCCACAACTTCATCGGGTAGCCCTCAGGCTTGGGGGCCGCCCACCTCACCGCGACCACCTGCGTCGCCTCAAATCGCCGACCTTTGAAAGGTGCTTAAAATGCTGTTCTGGATCATCGTGATCGCCCTCGTCGCCTTGGTGGCCTATGTCCGATTTGCGCCAACCGACACCGCGCGTTGGCATGCGCAGGCCGAAGGGCAAAAGATGGGCAAGACCCAAGGCACCAACAGCTATATCTGGCGCGCACCGGTTGACGGCGACGGGCAAGAGACCTTGGCGCAGCTCGACCGTGCAATCATGCAGACCCCGCGTACCGAGGTCGTCGCCGGATCACTGGCCGAGGGGCACGTCACTTACGTAACCCGTACCAAGCTAATGGGCTATCCCGACTTCACCACCATCGGCGTCTACGGTGAAAACCCGCGCTATATTGAGGTCTATGGCCGCTCGCGGTTTGGGCGGTCAGATCTGGGCGTCAATGCCAAACGGGTCAACGGTTGGCTCGCTCAGATCGAGACGCGATGACAGGCAGCCTTGCTGCACCTCGCGCCACATCGGCACGTTAAGCGACATCTGGCATTGCGCCATAAACATGCGCCCTCCGACCTGTAGGCAAATGGTTTCACCCAGTTCCACACGGGCGCCGGTACTGTTGGTGCAATAGCAATCAATCGTCTTGCCGCCCGGCGCTTTGACATCCGCAAGGGCAGGGTGCAGGGCCGTCAGGGCCACAAGGCAGGTGAGCGGCATGATGCGTTTCATAGCCCATGATAGCATAAGCCCCCTCTTGACCAAAGCTTTTGCATAAGCGACAGGAACCCCATGATCCCGATGCACCGCCTCGCGCAAATCTCGCAACGCTTCCAGTTTCTGGAGGCCAGCATGTCTGCGGGCTCCGATGGGGCCGATTTTGCAGCCCTCGCCAAGGAATACAGCGATCTCAAGCCGGTGGTGGATCAAATTGATCTTTACCAGCAGCTTCAGCGCGACCTTGAAGAGGCCGAAGCAATGCTGAAAGACCCCGAGATGGCCGAGCTTGCCCGCGAAGAACTGCCGCGTCTGCGCGCCCGTCTGCCGGAGGTGGAGCAAGGGTTGCAACTGGCGCTTCTGCCGCGCGATTCCGCCGATGCGAAACCCGCGATGCTGGAGATCCGCCCCGGCACGGGCGGCGATGAGGCGGCGCTGTTCGCGGGCGATCTGCTGCGCATGTACCAACGCTATGCCGAAGCGCGTGGCTGGGGGTTCGACCTCATCGAAAGCCAGATGACCGAATTGGGCGGCGTGAAGGAAGTCGTGGCCCATATCACCGGGCAGAACGTTTTTGCCCGGCTTAAGTTCGAAAGCGGCGTGCACCGCGTGCAGCGCGTGCCCTCGACCGAAAGCGGCGGGCGCATCCACACCTCGGCGGCCACTGTGGCGGTCCTGCCTGAGGCAGAGGACGTGGACATCGAGATCAACGCAAACGACCTGCGGATCGACACGATGCGCTCTTCGGGCGCTGGTGGGCAGCACGTCAACACAACCGATTCCGCCGTGCGCATCACCCATATCCCAACCGGGATCGTGGTGACCTCATCCGAGAAATCCCAGCACCGCAACCGCGACAAGGCGATGCAGGTGCTCAAAGCGCGGCTTTATGACATGGAGCGCAGCCGGATTGACAGCGCACGTTCCGCCGACCGCGCGGCGCAGGTCGGAACCGGCGACCGGTCCGAGCGCATCCGGACCTACAACTTCCCACAAGGGCGGATGACCGACCACCGGATCAACCTGACGCTCTACCGTCTTGAGGCCGTGATGCAGGGCGATCTGGATGAGATCGTCGATGCGCTGACCGCCGACGCCCAAGCACGGCAACTGTCGGAGATGGAGGGGTGAGCCCCCAGACTGCTGCCCAGGCCATGGCCGCTGCCGCCGGACGGCTTCGTGCCGCAGGCGTGCCCGATCCGGCGCGGGATGCGCGGCTTTTGTTGGCCCATGCCGCCGCCGTGGATGCCGCCCGCGTGACCCTGATCGCGCCCGAGGAAATCGCCCCCGAGGTCGCCGAACGGTTTGAGCAGCTCATCGCCCTGCGGGCCGTGAGGGTGCCGGTCTCACAACTCATTGGACGGCGGGCATTCTATGGCCGCGACTTTGCGATCAGCCGCGATGTGCTTGACCCGCGGCCTGAGACGGAAACACTGATTGATCTGGCCCTCGGCAATGATTTCACCCGCATTCTGGACCTTGGCACCGGGTCGGGCTGTATCCTCGTCACCCTGTTGGCCGAAAGGGCGCGCGCGACGGGGCTGGGCGTTGACCTTTCCGAAGCCGCCTGCCTTCAGGCCAGCGCCAATGCGGTGCAGCATGGGGTGGCCGAACGGGCCGACATCCGTCAATCCGATTGGTTCAGCGCCGTTGATGGGCGCTTTGATCTGATCTTGTCGAACCCACCCTATCTGGCTGCCGATGAAATGGCAGCGGTTTCTCCGGAATTGCTTCAGCACGAGCCTGAAATGGCACTGACCGATGGGCAGGACGGGCTGAGCATCTACCGCATCATCGCCGCCGAGGCGCAGGGCTATCTCACGCCCGAAGGCCGGGTCATGGTCGAAATCGGCTGGCAACAGGGCGAAGCGGTGCAGGAAATCTTTGCCGCCGCAGGCTGGGGACGGGTAACCCTGGCGCATGATCTGGATGGGCGACCGAGGGTCGTTTCAGCCGATAAACCGGCGTGAAATGGCGAAAAAACGGCTCTTTGGCGGGTTCAGCGGCAGTTTCTTCTTGCCCAAGCCTGTCTGGCATGGTTAGTCAGGGGTGTTGCAGCGGTGGATGCCATAGGCGGTCCCGCGCGGCACTATGCCCAACATATCGCTTAGGCCGGGTTCAAGACGTGCTTTGCACCCCCCGGTGAACGACACACAGCACACAAGGCTGACATCATTCCATGAATTCTCCCAGATCACGCTCCCGGTCGAAGAATAACCGCAAACGCTCGTCGCAAGGTGGCGGCGGCAATGTCGTCAACCGTGTTTTTGACAGCTCCGGCCCCGAGGGTAAGGTGCGCGGCACGCCGCAGCAGGTTATCGAGAAATACAACCAGCTGGCCCGCGATGCACAGTTGAGCAATGACCGTGTTGCGGCCGAGAACTTTCAACAGCACGCCGAGCATTACCTGCGTCTGCTGAGCGAAGCGCAGCGCGAGGTGGATCAGCGCCGCGAAGAGCAAGAGCGCCAGAACCGTGAGCGTCAAGCCGAGCGGGATCGCGAGCGCGCAGAGCGTCAGGAGCGCGAGGCGCAGCAGGGCGGCCAGTCTCAGGGCAACCAGTCGCAGGACGATCAGCCGAAGGCGGACAAACAGCCCGAGCCTGCGCAGCAGCAGCAAGCCGAGGCCGAGACGAACAGCGAAGAGAGCACGCTGGTCGACACGCCCGAAAGCAAGCCCAAGCCGAAACGCGCTCCGCGTCGCAAGCCCAAGCCGAAAGCGGCAGAGGCTCAGCCGCAGGACAATGGCAGCGATGGCGACGGTAACGACACCGCCAAAGCCGCAGAATAACAAAAAGCCCCGCAAATTGCGGGGCTTTTTCGTGTGGGACATTGGTAGGGCGCGCGGGGAGGGCTTACCCTTCCATCCCCGCCTGCACATATCTGACACGCCCGTTACGCCGCAGCACTTCTTCACGCGGCTCCCAGTCGTAGCGCGGGTCGCTCATGACCGGCGACCAGAACAACTCGCCGCCCTGCCGCCATGGATCAAGGACAAGCCCTGCCTCCATCTGGGCACCTGCGGCCGAGATGATGGCCGTCGAATGATCCAGCAACAACCGCGAGTCGCCATTGGCGATGGCGCGGTGCATGTCGAGCGTGGCGAAACCTTCGGCCAGCAGCCGTTTCTGCAGATCCTCTGCCCAATGCCAACACAGGCCCCGTGGCTTGCTGCCGTTGTTGACCTTCACGTTATGGATCAGCGGCGGGTCGGTGATTTGATAGGCAATCGCCAGCTCATGGGTATGACGGTAGGCGATCCGCGCCGCACGGGCGGCCTCTGCCGGGTCCACACTGGGAGAAAGCTCTGTAATGGCACGGGTCAGCGCCGAAATATCGGCCTCACTCCCCAGTGGGGGTGGCCCGTTGCGGGGCAAGGCACAGGCGGAAAGCGTCAGCAGCAGGGTGCAGACGAGCAATAGACGGTAGAACATTTTCACCCCTTGGCGATTTCACGGGCTAGGGCGCAGAAGCCCTCAAGCGGCACCTGCTCGGCCCGGTCGGTGGGTTTCAGCCCGGCGGCGTGAAGGCGATCTTCGATATCCAGCGCGGCGCCCTTGAGGGCCGAGCGCAGCATCTTGCGACGTTGGTTAAACGCCATGGCAACCACACGGCTGAGCACGGCAGGATCAGCCGGATAGCGCGGCTCGGGCAGGGCGGTCAGATGCACCACGCTCGACGATACCTTTGGCGGCGGCGTGAAAGCCCCCGGCGGCAATTGCATGACGATCCGCGCATCGCTGCGCCACTGGGCCAGCACGGCGAGCCGCCCATAGGCTTTGGAGCCGGGAGTCGCCACGATCCGCTCGGCCACTTCGCGTTGGAACATCAGCGTGAGGCTTTGCCAAAACGGGGGCCATTGCGGTGGGGTCAGCCAACGCACTAACAACTCGGTCCCGACATTATAGGGCAGGTTGGCGGCCACGCGGATCGGTGGGGTCAGGTGGCTCAGCGGGTCGATCTCCAGCGCGTCGCCTTCGATGACGGTTAGGCGACCGGGGTAGTGTTCCGCCACCTCGGCCAGCGCGGGCAGGCAGCGGCGGTCCTTCTCGATCGCCAGCACGTGCCGCGCGCCCTCGGCCAGCAGACCTCGGGTGAGGCCACCGGGGCCGGGGCCGATTTCCAGCACGTCGCAATCGGCCATGTCGCCTGCTTGTCGCGCGATCTTGGCCGTGAGGTTCAGGTCCAGCAGGAAGTTCTGGCCGAGCGATTTACGCGCGGCCAGTTCGTGTGTGTTGATCACCTCGCGCAGCGGCGGAAGGTTGTCGATTGCACTCATGTTTTTTGGCCCATCTGCCATGCCAGTTTGATCGCTTCGATCATGCTGGTCGGGTTGGCGCGCCCTTGGCCCGCAATGTCAAAGGCGGTGCCGTGATCGGGCGAGGTGCGCACGAAAGGCAACCCCAGCGTCACATTCACCCCCCGGTCAAAGTCCAGAGTCTTGATCGGGATCAGCGCTTGGTCGTGATACATCGCCACCGCCGCGTCATAGCCTGCGCGGGCGCGGGCGTGGAACATCGTATCGGCGGGCAGCGGCCCGGCTAGCGCGTAGCCTTCGCCTTGCATCTCAAGGATCAACGGCGCGATCCAGTCGATCTCTTGCTGCCCCATGTTGCCGCCTTCGCCCGCGTGAGGGTTCAGCCCGGCCACAGCAATGCGCGGACGTTCAACGCCGAAACGGCTCTGCAATTCCTGCGCTGTGATCTCAATGGTGCGGCGCAGCCCTGCGGCTGTCAGCGCCTGCGGCACCTGATCCAACGCGATATGGATCGTGGCAGGCACGACGCGCAACTGGTCGGAGGCCAGCATCATCACCACATCCTCAACCCCTGCCAGTGCTGCGAGATATTCAGTATGGCCGGGGTAGGCGAAGTTCGCGCCGTCTTGCAGGGCTTTTTTGTGGATCGGCGCAGTGCAGATGGCGCAGGCGGCCCCCGTTTGCACCAGATCGACCGCGCGGGCGATCACGTCAATCACCCCCTGCGCATGGCCGGGCTGCGGCACCCCGGCGAGCGCGGCACTGTCAAAAGCGTGCGACAACACAGGCAGCGCATCGGCACTTAGCCCGCCGACATCATCCGCACTGTCGATCAAACGGTGCGGCACATCATCGGGCAGGTGGCGCGGGTCGCCGATCCAGAACATCGGGATGTCAGACGAAAGCGCCGCCCAAGCACGGGCGGCGATCTCTGGGCCGATACCTGCGGGTTCACCGCAGGTGATGGCCACCGGCCGGGAGGGGCTGCTCATTGGCGGGTGATACGGGCTTCGGCGCGGGCCTGTTCCAACAGTTGCGTGGCGTAGCCCTCAAGCTTGCGCTGCCGGATTGAGCTTACCACCGCGTCGCGGTTCACATCAGCATTGGCCGCCGTGGTGCGGTTGCACAGCATGAGGAACACCAACGTCTCCCCGTTGGCACGGGTCAGCGTGGTCGAGACTTCGCCGGGGTCGAGTTTGGCCAGTTCGATGGCCACGTCCTGCGGGATCTCTGCTGGTGCCTTTGAACCGCGGTCGAGCACATTGGCGGGCTGGCCCTTGGCGACGCCATAGAGGTCATCGCACTGGTCCACCTGACCGCGCAGTTGCGCGGCGCGCGACAGGGCGGCCTCGGACCGGCCACCGGGGATGTAATAGGCGGCGTAGTCAATCTCGGAATATTCAACGCTGGGCTTGCCAGTCTCCTCGATGCCGCGCAGCTGGAACAGGGCCACGGCATTGGGGATCGGCAGCGGGGCCGTCACCTCACCGGGGGCAAGCGCCAGAAGGATCGGGCGCAGGCTGGCGGGCAGATTTTCAAGCGGGGTCCAAGGCATCTTGCCGCCGCGCCCGCGCGAGGCGGTGGCGGAATATTGGCTCGCATAGGAGGAGAACTCAGCCTCAGAGCGGCTCTGCGCGATCCGCGCGGCCAGCGCATTCACCTGATCGGCGTTCTGCGGCGGGGCGGGGATGATGATCTCGGACAAAAGCACGCGCAGGCCATTATTGCCCCGGCTGCTGCCAAGGGCGCGATCGACCTCTTCGTCGGTGATGTCGACGCGGCCATTATAGCGCGCGCGGATCAGGTCACGCCACGCGGCGCTGATCACGATGAAGTCACGAAAGGTCTCTTCCGAGATCTGCGCCTGACCCAGAACCTTAAGAAATTCCTCGGTCGTCAGATCCGCGCGGCTGGCAAATTCGGCCATGCCGGATTGAATGCCCTCTGGCGTGACTTCGAGCCCAGCTTGGTCAAGCACTTGCCCGCGCAGCCGGTCGTCGATCAGACTGTCGATCACGCTGTTGGTATCCGTTCCCGGTGCGCCGATCAACTGCATGAAACGCTGCCGCTGCTGGACTTCGTAACCGGTGATGACCTCATCGTTGACACGGGCCACGGGCGCAAAAAGGTTCTGCGCCGCCGCGGATTGGCCGACGACCAACGCAAGGGCGAGCGCCGCAGTGCCACGGATCCCGGCACGGACTGTCTGTTTCGTTACTTCCCACATGAGCGTACGTATCTTTCTGTTCCGGTGTTGGCGGCAAAGCCCCTGAGGCCGATGTTAAAACCGATATCCGTTGAGGGCTCAACACTTGTTGAGGATGAATAGCTGCGGTTAACGGAAAGGTCGACCTGCACGCATTCATTGTTGTAGCTCAGGCCAAGACCCGCTGTCGCCGCGCGTTCATCGGCAAGGTCGAAACGCCATTCGGCCGAAGCTTGCCATTGGCTGTTGATCGAATAGCTGCCGTCAAAGGTGATCTCTGACACATTCTCATCGCGGTCTTCTGCGGCATCCTCCTGCAGCCAGACATAGCTGCCCGCGATCTGCCCGCGTTTGAAATCCCAGATGCCGCGCAGCTCGGCCTTGGCGACTTCGAAATCATCATCGATCAACCCGCGGCCAATGAGCGCCATACCGTCGTCGCTGCGCAATTGCCCGGCGAGAAGGAAATCTGAATGGGTGCCCTGCAACCCCGAGCTAAAGGTGAAAGCATCGTCGGCCTTGGCCCGGATGACCTGCCCAAAAGAAAAGCTGCTATCCAACCCGGTCGGATCGATCCGCGCCCAGTTCACACCAAAGGCCGCGACCGCACCGCGTTCACGCCGGTCGGGGCGCGGAAAGCGGCTGAGCGATAGGAAGTTGCCCTCGTCATATTCGACCAGCGTGCTTTCCTCATTCGGGATGTTGAGCCGGTCACCCCCGGTCCAGCCGAATTGCACAATCGGTTCGAACTGTTGCACCACACCGCGCGCCTCGCGGCGCTGCATGGGGTAGCGAAATGCAACAGAGGCATGCGGGACGAGGTCATAGTGCCGCTCACTGTAAAAGGCATCCTGCGCGATGTTGAACAGACCAAAGCTCGCCCCGGTCCGGAGATCGGTGACCAGACCGTTGCCAAAGGTAAAGCGCCGCAGCCATTCAGCCTCGGCATTGAGCCGCGACACATCGCGCCCGTCGGCTTCGCCATCGCCGTCGCCATCGGTGCTGAGATCAGAGGCCCGGCGGTGGCTATGGGCCTCAAGCGTCAGACGAACTTCGCCGCCAAGTGACGTGGGGAAATAGCGCCGCTGGTGTTCGCCGTCCAAGACCAGATTGGGCAACAGATCATTGTCTTCGCCATCGCGCAGCGACTGGTAGTTCAGCAGGCTTGCGCGCACATATTGATCCCGCCGCGCGCGGCTGACGGTTAGCTCGCTGGTCAGGCGGTCTTTGTCGGAATAGCCGTAGTCACTGAGGTAGGACCGGTCGCTGGTGACCTCGATCCCGAAGTAAAGTTTGTAGTCCCGCCGCAGATCGAAGGTGCCGGTGCCAAACAGGTAGCCACGGGTTTCACCCGGCTCCAATTCGTCATCGGTGATCGCGCCGTCAAATTCGATCCGGCCAGAGACGAAAGCCTGACGGTAGCGGAATTCAAGCGTGCGAGTTTCGGCGGAAAGATAGGGCGTCAGCGTCAGATCGCGGTGATCGCCCATTTTGATGAAATAGGGCAGTTTCAGCCCCACGCCCAATTGCGAGGTTGAGCGCACCGAGGGGGCGAGAAAGCCGGTCGCGCGGTCCAATGTCGGGTCGGGCAGGCGCAGGCGCGGCAGATAGGCGACCGGCACATTCTTGATGCGAAACTGCGCCTCGTCAAAGTAGAGCTGCTGGGCCAGTTGGTCATGCACCACCCGTTTGGCGCGGATCTGCCAAAGCGGTGTTTCGCCATCTTCGCAGACTTTACAGGACGTTACGGCAGCTTTGTAGAGTTGGCTATAGCGCCCTTCGACACGGTTGATCTGCACAGCGGCAAGCTGCAACTGCTGCTCCAAAATCATACGCGCGCCGCGCAGCAGCCCCGATTGCAACCCCGCATCAAGGGAGGCCGCATCGGCGAGGATCGTGGTATTCTCGCCCTCCGACAGCACAATCGGCCCTTCGATGCTGAGCGCGCCTGTGGCCTGATCATAGCGGATCGCCGTGGCACGCAGCCGGGTCTCACCTTGGAAGGCTTCGACATTGCCCTGCGCGACCAAGACCTTATCACGGGTAATGAACACCTGATCGGCCACCAGAACGGCGGGGCGGTCGCTGGCAGGGGCGATCTGTGCAGCAAGGCTCAGAGGCGCAAAAGTAAGGGCAAGTCCAACAAGGGCCGCGCGCATGTCAGCCATCCTCCGCGTGCAATAGCAGGCCTAGCGCCAGAAAGATCGCGGCCACGGGCGGGGCCCAAGCAGCGAGTGTCACGGGGATCTGGCCGTTTTCGCCAAGGATCTGTGCGAAACTGCGAATGAAATACAAACCGAACCCCAGCAAAATCGAGGCCAGCACAGCAACGCCGGTCCCCCCAAAGCGGGTATGGCGCATGGTGAATGCGCTCGCAACCAGAACCATGGCGACCAGAAAGAAGGGCCGCGCCAGTTCGGCCTGCAACCAGACCTCATGCTGGCGGGTGCTGAAACCCGCCTGTTCCAACTGGCGGATGAACTCTGGCAACTCGTAGATAGACACGGCAGCGACACGGCCAATGCTCTCGCGGATGCGCTCAACGGTCAGGGATGAGGGGATGGTCAGGGTCTCATGCTCTTCAGAGGCGCCTTCGGCGTTCACCCCGGCCTCCAGCGGCCAAATTTTGGCGCCGGTCAATTCCCAGTCGCCACCGCTCAGCTGCGCGCTTTCGGCTTCGATCCGGCGGATCGGACCTTTCTCCGCGTCATAGCTGATGATCGTCACATTATAGAGAACGGAGGCATCGCTGTTGGTGCGCCACGCGCGAATGACCGATTGGCCTTCCTCCGTCCCCTGACGCAGCCAAAGCCCCTCGTCGCTCACCGACAGGGCCGAGCGACCGTTGGAGCGGTATTTCTGGGTCAGTTGCTCGGCCCGTTCGCTTGTCGCGGCGACAATGGGGTTGAGAAAGGCCACCGCCAGCGTGCCGATGATCAGGGCCACCACCACCGGTGCCACCAGCGCGCGCAGGGCAGAGCGGCCCGCAGCGCGGGTCACCACCAACTCCGAGGACCGCGCAAGACCGATGAATAGCGCTACCGTGGCAAGGATCATGATCAGCGGCAGGATCATATTGATGGTCTGCGGCATGTGCAGCAGCGTCATCCCCAAGACCTGATCCCAACCCACATCATCATCGGCAAAGCGCCGGGCCTGATCCACACCATCGACCAGCATCACCAAGGCGGCCAGCACCCCGGTGATGACGAGAAAGCTCATGAAAAAGCGTCGGGCGAAGTAGAGATGGAGGATCATGCGGCTGCCCCTTTGCCACGTAGCCGCCGCCTTATCCAGCGCGGATGTGCCGCCTGCCAAAGCATTGCCAGCGTCAGCACGGCCCCGATGAGCGAGGGCAGGTAGGCCAGCGGCCAGAGGGCCGCAGTCTCACGGATTTGCACCACCATCGTGCCCCGCAGCCCGTCAATGGCGATGAGCAGGCCAAAGGCGATCACCGCCTCGCGCCAGACGCCAAAACGGGAAAAGCCGCCAAGGATCAAAGTGGCAAACCCGATCATCGCTGCGACAAGGCAAAACAGCGGTTGCGCAAAACGGCCATGCAGTTCTTCGGCGACGACGCCCGCTGTGGTGTCGGTTTGCGCCGCAACTCCGGCCCAATTCCAAAGCAGATCGGGCGTCACCATGGCGCTGACCGACGGGTCGATTGCATCGCCGCTGCTCACCAAGGGAGAAATATCAAAGGAAAAGTCGCGGAATTTGGCCGTGGCCAAACGGTTGCGTTCGGTATCTAGCCGCTGCGCCATGCCGCTGAGCATGATCAGCGTCGTGCTGTCGCCATTGCGCGCCAGATAGGCTTCGGCGGCGGTATAGATCACCCCCTCATCGGCCTTGCGCCGATCCGACAGGAAAACATCACGAAGCACTCCATCGTTGTCGATGGCCCGGGTGTAGAAGGTCACATCGTCGGAAGGGTGTAGAAAAGTGCCCTCTGTCAGCAGTCGCGCGGTAAGGTTGCGCGAGATCTCAGCCTCGCGCTGTTTCAATTGACCCTGCGCCATGGGCACTAAAAAATGGCTGAGCACCGTCATCATCACCGCCACACACAGCCCGAAAACAAAGACAGGCCGCGCCAGCCGCCAAGGGCCCGAGCCTGCGGCCTGCAGCACGGTCAACTCAGATTCGCCCGACATGCGGTTGGTGACGTAGACCGAAGCGGCAAAGGTCGCGATCGGCAGGACGGTGACAATGAGCTTGGGCAGGCCAAGGGCCGTGAACTCCAAAAACACCAGTGCAGATTGACCATCGCCAATTAGCCGGTCGAAAAGGACCACCGCACGGTTGATCCAGAACAGCGCCACAAGCACCAGAGCGAAAAAGCCGAACATAACCAGAAGTTGCGACAGCATGTAGCGGTCAATTCTTGCCACTCTGATCCCCCGAGATGCTCTGACGGCCTTTGCGCAGATCCTAAAGCAATTCGCGGGGCGGGAAAACTGCTATCTGGCCATGCGCGGCGCGTCGCGATAGGTCTGGGGCAAAATCAACCATGAGGCACGCCATGACCGATCTGACCCCCATCACTTTCGCCGAGACCGACATCGACCGTATCGCGGGGCATTCCGGTCGGGTCGCCGTGTTTCTTGAACCCGAGGGGCGGCTCGATGCCGGGGCGCGGCGGGTCAATCGGCTGACCAAAGGCGCCTTGCAGCGGCTGATGGAAGGTGAGCGTTTCGCAGCGCTGAAGCCCGGTGACATGCTTAGCATGGGCTATCCCGCTGGCATGGCGGCAGAGGCGGTGGATGTGATCCACATGCCGCGCCGCGCCGAAGTGATGACCGCGCGCAAAGCCGGGGCCGCGCTGGCCAAGCGCCGGGGCGACAGTGATCTTTTGTTGCTTACCGCCGCGACCCGCCGGGTGGCGGATGTGGCCTTTGGTTTGGCGATGCGGGACTATGGGTTCGAAGATCACAAATCCGCCCCCAAGCCGCGTAAAGGCAGTGTTGAGGTGATGTGCTCCAAACCCGAGGAGGCCCGCGAGGCCGCAGCGCCGTTGATGGCGGTGGCCGAGGGCGCTTTCATGACGCGCGATCTGACCAACGCGCCTGCCAACATCCTGACCACAGCCAATTTCGCCGAACGTCTGGCGGAAATGGAGAGCCTGGGCCTTAAAGTTGAAGTGCTGGATGAGGAAGAGCTCGCAAGCCTCGGTATGCGCACGCTTTTATCTGTGGGGCAGGGGTCTGACAGCCCGTCCAAAGTCGTCGTGATGCGGTGGGAAGGCGGCGCAGATGATGCGGCCCCGCTGGCGCTGGTCGGCAAGGGCGTCGTCTTTGACACCGGCGGCATCAGCCTCAAACCCGGCGCGGGCATGGAAGACATGACCATGGACATGGGCGGCGCGGGCGTTGTCTCGGGCGTGATGCGCACGCTGGCGCTGCGCAAGGCCAAGGCGAATGTTGTCGGGCTGGTTGGGATCGTCGAGAATATGCCATCGGGCAATGCGACCCGTCCGGGCGATGTGATCACAACCATGAAAGGCGACACGGTGGAGGTCATCAACACCGACGCCGAGGGGCGTTTGGTGCTTTGCGATGTGATGTGGTACGCGCAGGACCGCTTCAAACCTGCCGCGATGATCGATCTGGCGACGCTGACGGGTGCAGTCATTATCGGGCTGGGTCATGAAAACGCTGGCGTTTTCTCGAACGACGACGGGCTGTGCAACGATTTCCTGAAGGCCGCCGAGAGTGAAGGCGAGGGCGCATGGCGTCTGCCGCTGGGTCAAGGCTATGACGATCAGTTGAAAAGCCGGATCGCCGATATGAAAAACATCGGCGGACGTCCGGCGGGGTCGATCACGGCGGCACAATTCCTCAAGCGTTTCGTCAAGGATGAGACACCTTGGATTCACCTCGACATCGCTGGGGTCGCCTCGTTGAAGTCCGAAACCACGCTGGCACCTGCAGGCGCGACAGGCTGGGGCGTGGCGGCGCTGAACCGTCTGGTCGCCGACCGTTTCGAGAAGGGCTGAGTTGGAGATGGGGGCGGCTTACTTCTACCACCTGACCCAGCGACCTCTGGTCGAGACGCTGACGATGCTGCTGGAAAAGTCGCTCGCCAACGGGTGGCGCGTGGCCCTGCGCGGGACCGATCAGGCGGGGCTGCAAGCGCTCGACCGGGCGCTTTGGACCTATTCGGACGATAGTTTTCTGCCCCATGGCATGGCGGGCGGGCCGCAGGATGCAGAGCAACCGGTGTTGCTGACCTTGGAGGATGGCACGCCCAATCGCGCGGATTGTCTGATGGCGGTGCATGGTGCCGATGTCACCGCCGAAGAGATCGCGTCGCTGCAACGGGTCTGCGTGCTGTTTGACGGGCATGATCCCGTGGCGCTGGATCAAGCACGCGGCCTGTGGAAGCGGCTGAAATCCGAAGGCGCGTCGGCGCAATATTGGTCTGAGGAAAGTGGTCGCTGGGAAAAGAAGGCCGAGACCTAAAGGCCAGCGGAGCAGGGGCAGGGCCGCAAAGCCGCCGCCCCTGACTGCTGGTCAGGCCGCTTTGTCGAGGGCGGGTTTCGCGGCAGCCGTGGCTTTGCTTGCGCTGGCCTCTGGCGCATCCGGTTCGACCTTGCTGACGTAGGATTTGGCAGCTTCGACTGCGCTGTTGTTCACCGGTGCGATCGTATCCAGCAAGGCGCGGGTGCGCTGGCTGTCGACGTTGCGCTGTGCAGCCGCACGGGCAAAGGCTTCGTTATCCGCGGCCGAGGCCTTTGGGGCCGTCTCGGTCGGCTTTGCCTGAGCCCCCGCCTGTACCGCTTCGCTCTTGGCAGGGGCTTGCACGGACTGAGGTTTGGACGCTTCTTGGGCTGCCGCGCTGTTTTGCGTGGTCTGACCATTGCTGGCCGTCTGGGTTTCGGCCTGCTGGGCGTCGTTTTGGTTTTCCTCGGGGGCCTGAGCGGGCTCAGACGCCGGGGGTTTGCTTTGTTGATAGGAGGAAGACCCCCCTAGGATACTCGTTAGCATAACAGCATGTTCCCTAAAATTAGATACAGTTGTGCCCTGCAGGTATCCGAGCAAAAGGGCGAAAAACCGGCTAATTAACGGCAAATGCGGCGTCATTTTGCGGCGAATTTCATTCTTTCTGCACAATGCGCGGGCGGCTAATGCCAGATTCAGCGGCTCAAACGCAACTCACCACCGCTGATTTCGATCCGACCCCAGCGTTGCAGGTATCCCATCCCCAAAAGCGATTGGGACATGACCCCGTCATTCACCACCGCCGAAACATTGCGGTCAACCGCATCGCCCACCACAACCTCATCCAGCCGCACGAAAGCGGTGCGCGTTTCACCGTTGGCGGTGCCCGCGCGGCCAAGGTAATCAAGCCCCTCGGGGTCAATGCCAATCCGCGCCGCGTCGGATTTGGTCAAGACGATATCAGACGCGCCGGTGTCGACGACGAAACGCACCGGAGTACCGTTGATCTGGGCCGTCAGGTAATAATGCCCATCGCGCCCGCGCGGCAGGACGATCTCACCCTCTTGGTTGACGGAGAGCTGTTGGCGGGCGGTGTCGCGGGTGATGTCTTGCCACAGGCCGACCCCGGCTGCCGCGCCGGTAAAGATCAGCCCCCAGACCGCCGCCTGTTGCAGCATCTTGTTCATATTGGGCCGGCTTTGCAAAAAGAACCAGCCCGCCAGCATCGCCAGCAGAACGATGAGGTAGATCAGATGTGCTGTATCGATTTCGGCCATGAATGCGCCCCCTTACACCTCATATAGGAAGGGAGCGGGCAAATGTCAGCCGGGCGTCGGGCCGGGGCCAAAGCCAAAGGCCGCCAGCCCATCGAGCACGAATTGGACCGAGAGGGCCGCCAGCAACATGCCCAGCAGACGGGTGATGATGTTGATGCCGGTCTTGCCCATCGCCCGCTCTAGCGCGCCGCTGACCTGCATCGTCAGCGCCATGACCACCAGCGTCAGCGCGGTGATCACGATGATGGTCAGCAGCCCTTCGCCGCCCGGTTTCTCACCCGTCAGCAGGATCACCGAGGCGATGGATCCGGGGCCAGCGATCAACGGAATGGCCATAGGGAAAACCGAAGGATCGTCGTGGTCATCCTCATCCGCGCGGTCTTCGCGGCGTTTGGTCCGGCGGTCGAACAGCATGTCGAGCGCGGTGATGAACAAAAGGATACCACCCGCCACGCGAAAAGCGGGCATCGAAATGCCGATAAAGCCCAGCACCGCCTCGCCAAAGGCGGCAAAGATCAACAGCACCAAGCCCGCCACGCCCACCGCGCGCCACGCGATCAGGCGGCGTTGCGCATTGCTCATCCCACGGGTCAAGGCAAGGAAGACCGGCGCGATGGCGATGGGGTCGATCACCACGAACATCGTGACGAGGGCGGTGATCATATAGGCGGTGTCGAGGGTCATAGGTCTTCCTTGGCGCGGGACGTCTTGCCAGAATGCACGAGGGCCGCCCCTTAGGCGACCCCCGCGATGTGATAAATTGGGCCTTGCTGGGTCAGGCTGTGGCTTTCTCCAGCTTTTCTTGCGCGCCAACCCAGAGGCTCTCCGCACGCTCCAGCGCTTCCATCACTTCAGCGTATTTCTTGTTCCAGACATCAAGCTCGCCGGTCTTGGCATCTTCGTAGAGCGCCGGATCGGCCAATTTCTTGGCCAGCTTGTCGCGCATCTCGTTGATCTTTTCCATGCGTGCTTCGGCCTTGCGAACTTCGCTGCGCAGGGCCAGCACCTCGTCGCGGCTGGCGCGTTTGGGCTTGGGAGCTTCTTTGGGCTGTTTCGATGGGTTCTTGCTGACGGGCTTTTCGGGTGTCAGCAGCATCTTGCGATAGGCTTCGAGGTCTTCCTCATAGGGTTTGACCGTGCCGTTCGACACGAGCCAAAGCCGGTCGGCCACCAGCGACAAGAGGTGCATGTCGTGGCTGACAAGGATCACCGCGCCCGAGTAGCGCGTCAGCGCCTCGACCAGCGCCTCGCGGCTTTCGATGTCGAGGTGGTTGGTCGGCTCATCGAGGATCAGCAGATGCGGGGCGTGCAGCGTGGCCAACAGCAGCGAAAGCCGCGCCTTCTGCCCGCCTGACAGGCGGCCCACCTCGGTCTCGGCCTGTTCCGGGCCAAGACCAAAGCCCGCCAATTGTGCGCGCAGTTTCGATTGCATCACACCGGGGCGGGCGGCGATCATATGTTGCAGCGGCGTCTCTTCGACGATCAGCTCGTCCACTTGGTGCTGGGCAAAGAATCCCACCCGCAGCTTGGAGGAGTTGACCTGCCGCCCGGCCATCAGCGGCAGTCGGTCCGACAAAAGCTTGGCCAGCGTTGATTTGCCCTGACCGTTCTTGCCCAAGAGCGCGATACGGTCGTCTTGGTCGATGCGCAGGTTCAGACGGGTCAGCACCGGATTGTCGTCGCTATAGCCGACAGAGCCGTTCTCGATATTGATAATCGGCGGTGAGAGTTCCTCGGGCTCAGGGAAGGTGAAGACCTTGCGCGCCACATCCTCGGGCGCGGTGATCATATCCATCTTCTCGATCATCTTCAGACGCGATTGCGCCTGTTTCGCCTTGGAGGCTTTGGCCTTGAAACGATCCACAAAGCTTTGCATGTGATCGCGGCGGGCCTGTTGTTTCTTGGCCATCGCCGCCTGCAACGCACGCTTTTCGGCGCGCTGGCGGGCGAATTGGTCGTACGGGCCCTGATAATAGGTCAGCTTGCGGTCTTCGAGGTGCAGAATGCCGCCCACGGCGCGGTTCAAGAGGCCGCGGTCGTGGCTGATGATCAGCACCGTATGCGGGTATTTCGCCAGATAGCTTTCCAGCCACAGCGCACCTTCAAGGTCGAGGTAGTTGGTCGGCTCGTCGAGCAGCAGCAGATCGGGCTGGGCAAAAAGCACGGCGGCCAGCGCCACGCGCATCCGCCAACCACCCGAGAAGGCGGAGCAGGGCATCTGCTGCTCTTCGTCGTCAAAGCCCAAACCCTTGAGGATCGACGCCGCGCGCCCTTCGGCGGACCATGCGTCGATATCGGCCAAACGGGTCTGAATGTCGGCGATGCGAGAGGGATCCTCGGCGGTCTCACTCTCTTTCATCAACCGCGCGCGTTCGATGTCGGCTTCTAGCACCGTGTCGATCAATGAGGTCTCGGATGAGGGCACTTCCTGCGCCACGCCGCCGATCTTGGCGCGGGACGGCAGAGAGATGTCGCCACTGTCGAGCGACAGCTCGCCACGGATGATCTTGAACAGCGTGGTCTTGCCCGCGCCATTGCGCCCGACGATGCCCACCTTGTGGCCCTCGGGGATCACGGCGGAGGCTTCCTCAAACAGAGGGCGGCCTTCGACGGAGTAGTTGATTTCTGAAATGCGTAACATGCACGCCGTTTGGAGCAAGCCGGGCCGAAGGTCAATCACGGCTTTTCATGTGTCAGACCCCATGCTAGGGAGCGCGCAAATCAACACCCGCTATGGAGTACAGCCAATGGCCCTCGAACGCACTTTCTCGATCATCAAGCCCGACGCAACCCGCCGCAACCTGACCGGCGCCATCGTCAAGAAATTCGAAGACGCTGGCCTGCGCGTTGTCGCACAAAAGCGCATCCACCTGACAAAGGCGCAGGCGGGCGAGTTCTACAAGGTACACGCTGAGCGTCCCTTCTACGACGAACTGTGCGAGTTCATGGCCTCCGCGCCGATCGTTGCTCAGGTTCTCGAAGGTGAAAACGCCATCGCGAAAAACCGCGAAGTCATGGGCGCCACCAACCCTGCGGACGCCGCCGAAGGTACCATCCGCGCAGAATTCGCTGAAAGCGTTGGCGAAAACTCCGTTCACGGTTCCGACGCACCGGAAACCGCAGCGGTTGAGATCGCGTATTTCTTCTCCGGTCTGGAACTGGTCGGCTAAGCCACCATTCTTCGGAAAACGAACGAAAGGGTCGCCTTTGGGCGGCCCTTTTGCGTTTAGGGATCAGTTATTGAGCGTGGGGTGATGCGAAGACATGCGCCCTTCGACGTTTCCCGTGGGCGGCGCTTTGGCGGCTTGGTCTTTCAGATGACGTTCCAGCAGATCGACGTTGCGCAGTTTCGACTTCCACCCGATGTCAAAAAGATCACCCACCAGCGGGACTGAACCGATAACGTAGTCGATCCCGGTGTTCACCAACATCTTTGCCAGCATCCCCTTTGGTGCGCCCATCCGGTGCGATTCTTTAAGAATATAGGCCGAAGGGAGCAGGGCGAGCGTATCGCCCACCACGGGCACGAAACCCAAAATCGAATCCCAACCCATGCGCACACCGACAACCGGCAATTTAAACGCGCTGTCCATGCTGACCGCCAGACGGCGCAGACGGGCGAGGTCGGCTTCGTGAGAGGGGGCGTGGGGTTCCATATCTGTCCTTGCGTGTTGCTCTAGGCTGCAAACGCGCGGTCGGGCGTCAAAGTTCCCCAAAGCACCGGCCCCATCCGGCGCATCGCGGGGCCTGCTCAAAGGCTGGCGTAATCGGTAATCAATGGTGTGGGACGCTGCGGTGGCTGGGCCGAGCTGCCCTTGGGCGTCTGCTCAGGCTTCGGTTTTTGCGGTTGCGGCGTTCTGTCAAGTCGGGCCATCGGGTAGCTCCTTTGCTGCTCGCTGGGGTTTGATGTCTCTCACCCTCGCAACCAGCTTGGGCGCGGTTCAGGTCCATAAAGGGGCCGAATTGCGCCCAGATTGGGGCATTTGTTGCGATTTTGCGACGGAATCCGCGGTTTTCCCCTATGAGGTGAGGGCGAAATGCGCCTCCGCCTGCAAGACGCCCTGCGGGGCAACGCGGCCCCGGCCTGTCAGATCGACCAGATGCGCCAGCACGTTTCGTGTGGCGGCCCCCAAAAGCGCGGCGGGGGTCTCGGTATAGATCACGCGGGCGAGGTCCTCAGCCGTGGCGGGCCCGGCGTTCAGCGCCTCAAGGATCGATGCCTCCCGCGCGCGGCGGTGCGCCACCAACCAGTCGAGCCGCGCATTGGGATCAAAGACCGGGGCGCCATGGCCGGGGTAGAACACCCGCCACGACCGGGCGGCCAGCTTTTCGCAAGAGGCCATGAAATCGGTCAGATCCCCATCAGGTGGCGAGACCAGCGAGGTGGCCCAGCCCATGACGTGATCCGCCGTGAGACAGGCATCCTCCCAAGCGAGGCAGAGGTGATTGCCGATATGACCCGGCGTGTGCAGCACCTCCAGCGCCCAGCCATCCCCCTCCAGCATGTCGCCGTCAGCCAAAAGGTGATCAGGGCAAAACCCGTGATCAACACCTTCACCGCCGCCGATCAGCCCCGCCTCGGCCAATCCCTGCATTACTGGGGACCGGCCCGCCGTGGCGTCGCCAAAAGCCCAGACCTCGGCCCCGGTGCGCGCGGCCAAAGGACGCGCGAGGGGGGAATGGTCAAGATGCGTATGGGTCACGATGATATGGCTGATCCGCTGGCCCGGCTGGAGCGCGGCGAGGATCGCCTCAAGATGCGCGGGGCTGTCGGGGCCGGGGTCGATCACGGCAACCTCGGACTGGCCCAGAAGATAGGTATTTGTGCCACGATAGGTCATCGGCGAGGGGTTGGGCGCCACGATACGGCGCAGCCCGGGCTCCAAGGTTTCGGCAAGGCCAATCTCGGGGTCGAAGTTGTCGGGCGGCAGCATGGTTTCACCTTTCGCTGGGGCAGGGGGCTGGCTAAGGTCTAGCCATGAATTTTGCCTGGCTCAAACGATATGTGCCGCGCGGCATCTACGGACGCGCCGCGTTGATCCTGCTGTTACCAGTGGTGTTTTTGCAGTTGGTCGTTGTGGTGATCTTTGCCCAGCGACATTTCGAAGGCGTCACCGGTCAGATGACCGACACGGTCCTGCGCGAGTTGGAACTGGTCATGCTGGCGGTCGGCACCGCACCCGATGCCCAATCGGTGCCCATGGCGGTAGAGGCGCGGGCGGGGCCGCTTGATTTCGTGGTGACCCGCGCCAATCCTCCGCTGCCGGAGGAAGACAGCATGCTGTGGTACGATTATTCGGGCCGGGTGCTGATCCCCCGGCTGCGCAGCAAAATGGACGGTATCGAGGCGGTGGACCTCAGCGACGACGATTTTGTGGTGCTCTATATCGATAGTGTGCACGGCCCGTTGCGCATCCAGTTTGAACGGCGGCGGATCTCGGCCTCCAACCCGCACCAGCTTTTCGTTTACACGGTGTTTTTCGGCGTACTTTTGAGCTACATCGCCACGATCTACCTGCGAAATCAACTGCGCCCCATCAAACGCTTGGCCCGTGCGGCCGAAGCCTTTGGCCGGGGCCGGCATGAACCCTACACGCCCACCGGTGCTGTCGAAGTACGCGCGGCGGGCAACGCCTTTGTCGACATGCGCGCACGGATCGAACGGCAGATTGAGCAGCGCACGCTGATGCTCTCAGGGGTAAGCCACGATCTGCGCACCCCGCTGACCCGGATGCGCCTTGGCCTGTCAATGATCGACGAAGAGGATGCGGCCCCGCTGCTGGCCGATGTGGATGACATGCAGCGGATGCTGGATGAGTTTCTCAATTTCGCCAAAGGCGCCGCCGAGGGCGATCCCGAGGAAGTGGCGCCGCATCGGTTCGTCAGCGCCATTGTCGAAGACGCGCAGCGCACCGGGCGCAAGGTCACGCTGTTGCCGCCCGAGGGCGCGGGCGAGGGGATCGTGAAACTGCGCAAGGTGGCAATGCGCCGGGCGGTGGATAACCTGATCTCCAACGCCGTGCGCTATGGCTCGCAGGCCGAAGTCTCGGTCATGCTAAGTGACCGTACCCTGCGTATCCGGGTCGAAGACGACGGCCCCGGCATCCCGGAAGAGCGGCGCGACGAGGCAACGCGGCCTTTTTCGCGGCTTGATCCTGCGCGCAATCAAGACAAGGGCGGCGGCGTTGGGCTGGGACTTGCCATCGCCTCAGACATTGCGCGCGCCCATGGCGGGGTGCTGCGGCTGGGGGAATCGGCGCGGCTCGGTGGGCTGCGCGCAGATATTGTCATCGCGCGGTGACCCCGCGGCAGGATTGTGCCCCGCGCGCGGCTTTGCCACAGTGAGCCGACCCTAGAACGGAGCGCAGCCATGACCCCCTACGACATGATCAAAGCCCATCTCGACACCGCCGTGCCTTTTGCGGCCCATGTCGGGGTGAAACTGCTCAAGATCGACGACGGCACCGCCAGCGCCGAACTGGTGCAGCGGCATGAGACCTCCAACCACATCGGCACCCAGCACGCAGGCGCGATGTTCACCTTGGGCGAAGCGGCCTCGGGTGCTGCCATGGCCGGGGCAATTGCGCCGGTGATAATGGACATGCGCCCCGTCGCGGCCATGGGGCAGATCACCTTTAAAAAGATCGCCGAGGGCACACTGACCGCCCATGCCGAAACCTCGCGCCCCGGTGCCGAGCTGCTGACCGCGCTGCAAGAGGACGGAAAAGTCGCCTTTGACGTGGCGGTCGACATCCAGAATGAGGCGGGTGAGACGGTCGTAGAGATGCAGGTGAACTGGCATGTCAGCGCCAAACGCTGAGGTTTGGGCGCACGGCGGGGGCGGTATGGTAGGCCCGGCAGGACTTGAACCCGCAACCAAAGCGTTATGAGCGCTCTGCTCTAACCAATTGAGCTACAGGCCCGCCATGGGCGTTTGGGTATGACGCCGCAGCCCGAGCGTCAAGACATTAGCTGCACCAAATGATTGCAGTGACCCGCACAATACTCTAACTCCGCGCGCAAGGGAAAATGCGCGCCGGGGGCCATGACCATGACAAAATCCGACAACGGAATCACCTATGCCGAAGCAGGCGTGGATATTGACGCAGGCAACGCGCTTGTAGAGCGGATCAAGCCAGCGGCGAAATCCACCGCGCGGCCCGGCGTTATGTCTGGCCTTGGCGGCTTTGGCGCGCTGTTTGACCTGAAAGGCGCAGGTTTCACCGACCCGGTGCTGGTTGCGGCGACGGATGGCGTTGGCACCAAGCTGCGCATCGCCATTGATACCGGCAATGTCGACAGCATCGGCATCGATCTGGTTGCCATGTGCGTCAACGATCTGGTTTGCCAAGGTGCCGAGCCGCTTTTCTTCCTCGACTATTTCGCGACCGGCAAACTGGAACTCGACAGTGCCGCGCGGATCATTGAAGGCATCGCCAAGGGCTGCGCCGATTCCGGTTGCGCCTTGATCGGGGGCGAGACCGCTGAAATGCCGGGCATGTATCACGCTGGCGATTTCGACCTTGCTGGTTTTTCCGTCGGAGCGATGGAGCGCGGGACCGAGCTGCCGCGCGATGTGAAAGAGGGTGACGTGCTCTTGGGCCTGCCCAGCGACGGGGTGCACTCCAACGGCTACAGCCTCGTGCGCAAAATCGTTGAGCGCAGCGGTCTGAGCTGGGGCGACGATTGCCCATGGGGCGAGGGTGATCTGGGCAGTGCGCTGCTGACGCCGACCAAGCTTTACGTCAAGGGCGCCGTTGCGGCCCTGCGCGCCGATGCCGTGTCGGCGCTGGCGCATATCACGGGCGGTGGCCTGACTGAAAACCTGCCGCGTGTCCTGCCCGTGGGGTTGGCGGCTGAGATTGACCTGAACGCGTGGGACCTGCCGCCGGTCTTCAAATGGCTGGCCGCCGAAGGGGGCATGGCCGAGGCCGAGATGCTCAAGACTTTCAACGCTGGCATTGGCATGGTTGCCGTTGTCTCCGCCGACAAGGTCGACGCCGCTAAGGCCGCCTTTGCCGAGGATGGCCACGCCGCCATTGAGATTGGCCGCATCACAGCAGGCAATGGCGTTACTTATTCCGGCGCGCTGCTTTGACCAAGCGGGTTGCGATTTTCGTCTCGGGCGGCGGCTCCAACATGCGGGCGCTGGTCGAAGATATGACCGGCGACCATGCAGGCCGCCCTTGTTTGGTGCTGTCGAACAACGCAGATGCAGGCGGGATCGCTTGGGCGCAGGGGCAGGGGATCGCGACCGAAGTGGTCGATCACCGCCCCTACGGCAAAGACCGTACCGCGTTTGAGGCGGCCCTGAGCGCCGCACTTGAGGCCCATGCGCCGGACATCATTTGCCTTGCCGGCTTTATGCGCAAACTGACCGAAGGCTTCACCGATGCTTGGGCCGGGCGGATGATCAACATCCACCCGTCGCTGCTGCCGAAATACCGCGGGCTGCACACCCATGCCCGCGCGCTTGAGGCGGGTGATACCGAACATGGCTGCACCGTGCATGAAGTCACTGCAGCTTTGGATGATGGCCCCATCCTTGGCCAGGCGCGCATTCCGGTTCTGCCGGGCGACACGGCAGAGACCTTGGCCCAGCGGGTGCTGGTGCAAGAACATCGCCTTTACCCCGCCGTGCTGCGCCGTTTCGCCGCCGGTGAGCGTCAGCCGGTCATGCTGACGGGCTGACGCTGGTCAAAGCTTCCCTTGTGATGTACCTCTTTGACAAAGCCCGATGACCGGGCGTGCAACTTGTCAAAGAGCATTTATGAAAACCATCACCACGACCGCCGACCTCGCGCAATTCTGTGAAGAAGCTGCGCGCCATGATTACGTGACCGTCGACACGGAATTCCTGCGCGAGCGGACCTATTATTCCAAACTCTGCCTTGTCCAACTTGCCATGCCCGGCACCGACGACAGCAACGCCGTGCTGGTCGATCCCTTGGCAGACGGCATCTCACTTGAGCCGCTTTACGATCTGTTCCGCGACACATCGGTGGTCAAGGTGTTCCATGCGGCACGACAGGATCTTGAGATCTTCTACGTCGACGCCAAGGTCTTTCCCGAACCGCTGTTCGACACGCAGGTGGCCGCGATGGTCTGCGGATTTGGCGAACAGGTGGGCTATGAGACCCTGGTCCGCAAGATCGCGCATGAGTCGCTGGACAAGACCTCGCGCTTTACCGATTGGTCCCGCCGTCCGTTGACCGATGCACAGAAAACCTATGCGCTGGCCGACGTAACCCACCTGCGGCAGATTTACGAGTTTCTGGCGCGCAAGCTTGAACAGACCGGCCGCGCCCGCTGGGTGGCCGAGGAGCTTGAGACGCTGCTCAGCCCCGATACCTATGTGACCCAGCCACAGGATGCGTGGAAGCGGGTGAAGACCCGGACCAATTCGCCGAAGTTTCTGGCGATCGTCCGCGAATTGGCCGCCTTTCGTGAGGATTACGCCCGCACCCGCAATATCCCGCGCAATCGCGTGTTCAAGGATGACGCGCTGGTCGAATTGGCGAGCCTCAAACCCTCTAACGGCGAAGAGCTGAACCGCGCCCGTCTGCTGCTGCGCGAGGCCCGCAAGGGGGAAATCGCCGAGGGCATTTTGAAAGCCGTGGCCGCAGGCGTGGCTTGCAAAGCCGCCGACATGCCGCAACCCGACCGCAAGCGCGACAAGCTGCAGGTAAACCCGGCGCTGGCCGATCTGCTGCGGGTTTTGCTCAAGGCCAAGACCGAAAGCGCAGGCGTCGCGGCCAAGCTCATCGCCTCGGCCAGTGATCTGGATATGTTGTCGGCGGGAGAGCGCGACGTGCAGGCCCTGCGCGGCTGGCGGCATGAGGTCTTTGGCGCCGATGCGCTGCTGCTCTGCGAAGGCAAGATTGCTTTGGCCGCCGACGGGACGGATGTGAAAGCAGTCAAAGTCTGAACCGAAAAGAGCCGCGCGATTGGGGCAGCTTTTTCCTCTGGCGCGTGGCTTGGCCGTTTAGCGGCGAGAGACCAAGGCGTTCGTCTGCCCTTCGACGCGAATCTCGCGCACCCCGGCCAGCATTTGATCTGTCAGACGACGGCCCGCGATGACCTCACGGGTGGGGCGACTGCCCTGCGGGGTCGCCTTGTCGGGGCGCACCCCTTCCAGACGGTAAGTCAGAACACCGTCAACGGGCGTCTCATCAATTGTCGCAGGAGTTAGCTGCACTGCATAGATGCCCTGCCGCGCGGCAAGGCCCGTGGCGCGTAGGATCGCACCGCCCGGCACCGGCTCGATCGTCAGGTCCGTGATCTGCTCGAAAGGGCGCCCATCATAGGTGTCGGCCTCAACCGCGCGCCGCGCGAACAGCCCGCTGCGCTGTGGAATCAACGGGTTGTTGCTCTCTTCCGGGGTGGACGGGGCCGAACGCGAAGGGCCGAACCAATTCATCGGATTGATGCGGCTGTCACGGACCGTGCCGCAGGCGGATACCAAAAGGGTCGAGGCCAAAAGAGCGAGGAGTGTCTTGCGCATGGGATCCGCCGTTAAGTTAACTTGTCTTGTGCTACCGCATCACGCCAGCCATGGGAAGGGGGTGGACCTTTGCGCATCGGCATCCTACCTGTCAGGCAGTGAAATTCACCAAAGAGAGTGCACCAATGGCCACGCCCGCCTTTGAAGAACTGGTCGAAGATTTCGAGTTTTTGGAAGACTGGGAAGACCGCTATCGCCATGTGATCGACCTTGGCAAAGCGATGGACCCGCTGGCTGAGCCGCTGCGCGTACCCGCGACCAAGGTCGACGGCTGCGCATCTCAGGTCTGGCTCCATGCACAGTTTGACGGCGGCAAGCTGCATTTCGACGGGGCAAGCGACGCGATGATCGTCTCGGGGCTGATCGCGGTTTTGCGCAAGCTTTACAACGGCTTGACGCCTGCCGAAGTGGGCGCTGTCGATGCCAAGGCGGAACTGGCGCGGCTGGGATTGAATGACCACCTCTCGGCGCAACGCTCAAACGGGCTGCGCGCGATGATCGAGCGCGTCCGCGAGACGGCCGCTCAGGAAGCCTGACGGTTAAAGGTCGCGCAAAGCGGTCTGCAGATCCCCGTAGCCCGTGAAGCGCCGCTCGAACGCAAGGCCGAGCCGCGCGGCGCAGCCTTGCGCCTTTTCGGTCAGCGCCGGGTCGTCCGTCTGCGCCTGATAGACCAGTTTTTCGTAATTGCCGAAATACATGTCGCGCAGCTCTGGGTGCCGGTCGAGGCCCATAGGCTTGATGATGAAAGACTCAAACTGCCGCACCAGAAAATCGGTGAGGTAGAAGGTGGTGATCTCATCCTCCGAGGTTTTGGCGAAACTCTCGTTGCCCTGAAAAAAACTGTAGCAATGTGGCCCTGCGACCATCTGCACGCCCATCTCTTCGCAGGCCCGTTCCAGCCCGCCGCCCGTCCCGCAATCGGCGTAGACGACAAAGAAATCGTCATAGTCCGCGCGGTGTTTGGCGACCGTGTCGCGCACCGCTTGGGTGATCTTTTCCGGGTAGAGGTGATATTTCGCGGGCAGGCAGGTGAGATCCAAATGGGTCCAGCCGTTCGCGGCCTTCAGATCCAGTATCTCACGGGCCAGCGCGCCACAGGCGATCAGCAGAATGCGGCCCGCGCGGGTGGGCGCGAGCCCCTCTTGGGTGAGGGTCCGATCATCTGGAAGGTTGCTGTCGCTCATGGCGTCACCATCGCATGTCACCGACACCAACGCAAAGCAGGGATGGCAGCTCAGGCGTTGGCGGAGTTGTGTTTCCGGCCCATCCAGTCTTTGGCCGTTTCCACCGCCACGGCAGCATCGCGGCAATAGGCGTCAGCCCCGATGGCCTTGCCGAACTCTTCGTTCAGAGGCGCACCACCGACCAGCACGATATAGTCATCGCGCTTACCCTGTTCGATCAACGTGTCGATCACGACTTTCATATAGGGCATTGTCGTGGTCAGCAGAGCGGACATGCCGAGGATGTCGGCCTGTTCGGCCTCAAGCGCTTCGAGGTAGGCTTCGACCGCATTGTTGATCCCAAGGTCTACAACCTCGAAACCCGCGCCTTCCATCATCATGCCGACGAGGTTTTTGCCGATGTCGTGAATATCGCCTTTGACGGTGCCGATCACCATCTTGCCCACACGCGGCGCGCCGGTTTCAGCGAGCAGCGGCTTGAGGATCGCCATGCCGCCCTTCATCGCATTGGCAGCCAGCAGCACTTCGGGCACAAAGAGGATACCGTCGCGGAAATCCGCGCCCACGATGGTCATGCCGCCGACAAGCGCTTTGGTCAGAACCTCATAGGGTTCCCAACCGCGGTCGAGCAGGATTTGCACCCCTTCTTCGATCTCTTCCTTGAGACCGTCATAGAGGTCATCGAACATCTGCTGGACCAGTTCTTCGTCGTCCAACTCGGCCAGGATGATATCGTCTTCTTCTGACATGGTGTTTCCTTCTGCTGGGCGTGCAGGTGCATGACACTTGGGCCCTTGTCTCACGGAATGTTAGCGCCGGGGTCGCGGTTTGCGACATCGGCCGCGCCATGCGCGACGCCTTGGGGGCAAACTACTGCTTTTTGCGGTGTAAGGACAAGGGTTTGCGCAAGTTTACTTGCTGATGTTCGCGCAATGTTCTAACCTTCTTTCATGGATAGGGAAGACCAGCGATTCCGCGTGCTTGGCCGCGCGGCAGGCAGCAATGATGCAGGCCGGTTTGAGCGTCACGCCCGCGTGGCCGAAGATGACGGTTGGGCGCGGGAAGAGGTGCTTCCGGTGCTGCGAACCAGCACAAGCATCGAAGTGCCGCGCAAGGTTATCACCTACAACCGCTCGCCGGATCTGCCTTTTGATCGGTCGATCAACCCGTATCGCGGCTGCGAGCATGGCTGCGTCTATTGTTTTGCGCGGCCCAGCCATGCTTATCTTGGCTTGTCGCCGGGGCTGGATTTTGAGACGCAGTTGATCGCCCGCCCCGAAGCGCCGCAGGTGCTGGCGCGGGAGTTGCGCGCGAACCGCTATGAGGTCGCGCCCATCGCCATCGGCACCAATACCGACCCGTATCAGCCAATTGAAAAGACCCACGGCATCATGCGTGAATGCCTTAAGGTGCTGTCAGAGTTCAATCACCCGGTGGCGATTGTCACCAAAGGCAGCCTGATCGAACGTGACATTGACATTCTGAGCGATATGGCCAAGCGGGGTCTTGCAGCGGTGGGAATTTCGGTGACCACGCTTGACGCCCAGCTCAGCCGGTTGATGGAGCCGCGCGCGCCAGCCCCGCAGCGACGGTTGCAGGTGATCCGGAAGCTGTCAGAGGCTGGGGTGCCGGTACGGATCATGGCCTCGCCAATGGTCCCGGCACTTACTGACCCGGAGCTAGAGGCGATCCTGACCGCTGGTCGCGATGCCGGGGCGCGCCATGCCAGCTGGATCATGCTGCGCCTGCCGCGCGAGGTTTCGCCGCTGGTGCAAGAGTGGCTCGCCACCCATTACCCCGACCGTGCTGAGCGGATCATGGCGCGGCTGCGCGATATGCATGGTGGGAAGGAATACGATGCAGGATGGCACAAGAGAATGCGGGGCGAGGGGCCCTATGCGGAGATGGTAGCGCAGCGTTTTGATCTGGCGGTCAAACGTTTGGGGCTGACCCGCGCGGGCGTGCCGCTGCGCTGCGATCTGTTTCGACCGCCCTCCGAAAAGGGCGATCAATTGAGCTTGTTCTGAAGCTTAGCTCCGGCGGCGGCCACGGCGCGGCGCGCGCACTGGACCTTGACCATCGGTGCCATCGCTTTCGGACGAGAAATCACCGATCTCTTCGCGGATCTGCTCAAGCGTCGGGGCCGGGCCTTTTTCCGTGCTGTCGAGCGCTTCGCGCATCGCGACCAGATGCTCGGGCAGAGTGCCGCAGCAACCGCCGATGACGCTGGCCCCGGCGTCGCGTGCCATGGTGGCATAGCGCGCCATCAACTCGGGCGTGCCGTCATAGTGAATATGACCTTCGACGTATTTCGGAATGCCCGCGTTGCCCTTGGAAATAATTGGTAGCGTGCCATTCTTGGCTGCAAAGCCCAATACGGTGCGCAGCAGGTCCGATGCGCCCGTGCCGCAGTTGGCACCGTATGCCAGTGGTGTGTTGTCCAGCCCGTGGACCATATCGACCATCCCTTCGGAGGTCAGGCCCATCATCGTGCGGCCCGCGGTGTCGAAGCTCATCGTGCCGCACCATGGCAGGCCCGCCAGCGCAAAGCCTTCGGCGGCGGCGCGGTATTCTTCGGGGGCGCTGATCGTTTCCAGCCAACCAATGTCGGCACCGCCTGCCTTGAGGCCATCAGCGGTCTCGTGGAACATCTCAACGGCGAGGGAGTGGGTCAGGGTCCCGACCGGCTCCATGATCTCACCCGTGGGGCCGACAGAGCCTGCGACGATGACTTTGCGCTCGGCTGTATCGGCCACTTCGCGTGCCAGTTCGGCAGAGACGCGGCTCAACTCATGCACCCGCTTTTCGGCGCCGTGTAGCTTGAGCCGCGAGGCGTTAGCCCCGAAAGAGTTGGTCAGAAACAGATCACTGCCCGAATCCACCGCGAAACGGTAAAGCTTGATGATCTTTTTCGGTTCATCGGTGTTCCACATCTCAGGCGCGTCGCCTGACATCAGCCCCATGTTGAACAGATTGGTGCCTGTGGCCCCATCCGCGAGCAATGTGCCCTTTTCAGCCAAAAGATCGGTGAATGCGTTGCTCATGGGGGCTCCTGTAGGGTCTGGGAATTTCGCCTGATGTCATGATGGGTTCATGGGGGCAATCTCATAATATTCATCTTCATTATGAGGGCAGGCGGGTAGGGGCACCCCGGCGCGTGGCCGGGGTGGAACGGGTTAGCTGGTCTCGCTCAGGAGTTGCGCTTTGGCTTCGGCCATCAGCGCCTGCATCTTGGCGCGGATCGTTGCCTCGTCGGCGCGGTCGCCCAGATCGCCCGAGACTTTGCGGTAAACATCCTCGTCGCCCGCTTCTTCGAAATCGGATTTCACCACCTCTTTGGCGTAGTCATCAGCGTCGCTGCCCGATTTGCCTAAAAGTTCAGCAGCCCAGAGGCCCAGAAGTTTGTTGCGGCGCGCTTCGGCGCGGAATTGCATATCCGCATCATGGGCGAACTTGCTTTCAAAGGCATTTGCACGGTCGTCGAACTTGCTCATAGCGGGTCTCCGATTGCTGGTGTTACTCTAACCATATGCGGTCGCCTCCTCGTTCTCACAAGTGGCGCGTCAAAGGTGACGGGCCATGCTTGCAGCAGCGGGGTGGTTGCACTAAGAGAAGCGCAAGCGGCAGGGATGTTCCCGGCCCCCTGTTGGAAAGGATGCCCATGGCCCGGCGCAACAAGATCTACGAAGGCAAGGCAAAGATCCTCTATGAAGGTCCTGAGCCCGGCACCATCGTGCAATATTTCAAAGACGATGCCACCGCCTTTAACGCCGAGAAGAAAGCCACGATTGAGGGCAAAGGCGTGCTGAACAACCGTTTGTCCGAGTTCTTTATGACCGGGCTGAACAACATCGGCGTGCCGACGCATTTCATCAAACGCCTGAACATGCGCGAACAACTCGTGCGGCAGGTTGAGATCATTCCGCTCGAAGTGATCGTGCGCAACTATGCGGCGGGCTCCATGTCCAAGCGTCTTGGCATCGAAGAGGGCACGCAACTGCCGCGCCCGATTGTCGAGTATTGCTACAAGGACGACGCGCTTGGTGATCCACTGGTCACCGAAGAGCATATCGCCGCCTTTGGCTGGGCAACCCAGCAAGACATGGACGATATCCTGAGCCTCGCGCTGCGGGTCAACGACTTCATGTCGGGTGTGATGATGGCCGTCGGCATCAAGCTGGTGGACTTCAAGATTGAGATTGGCCGCGTTTATGATGGTGACTTCCAGCGCCTGATCGTCGCCGATGAGATCAGCCCCGACAGCTGCCGCCTGTGGGACATCGAAACGGGCCAAAAGCTCGACAAAGATGTGTTCCGCCGGGATTTGGGCTCGCTCACCGATGCCTATACCGAAGTGGCCAAACGTCTCGGCGTCATGCCCAAGAACAATGCGCCGGTCTCCAAGCCGACGCTGATCAACTAACGCGGCTTCGCCGTTCAATTTGCAGATGTTACAAAGGGGTGTCGCGCCATGAAAGCACGGGTGCATGTGATGCTGAAGAACGGGGTTCTCGACCCTCAGGGCGAAGCTGTCCGCCACGCGCTCGGAGCCTTGGGCTTTGACGGGGTGAATGGTGTGCGTCAGGGCAAGGTGATCGAGCTTGACCTTGCCGAGGGCACGTCTGAGGCCGAAGTGACCGCCATGTGCGAAAAGCTCTTGGCCAATACGGTGATCGAATCCTATTCGGTGGAGCTGGCCTGATGCACGCAGCGGTAGTTGTCTTTCCCGGGTCCAATTGCGACCGCGACCTTGCCGTGGCTTTCAAAGCCGCGGGCGCCAAGGTTTCCATGGTCTGGCACAAGGACAGCGAACTGCCGCAAGGCGTTGATATGGTGGGCATTCCCGGCGGGTTCTCCTATGGGGATTACCTGCGCTGCGGGGCCATCGCCGCGAATTCGCCGATCTGCCGCTCTGTGGCGGCTCATGCGCAGCGCGGCGGCTATGTGCTGGGCATTTGCAACGGATTTCAGGTGCTGACCGAAACCGGCCTGCTGCCCGGCGCACTGCTGCGCAATGCGGGGCTGAAGTACATCTGCAAGACCGTGGGTCTTAAGGTTGAGACCACGGCGAGCGATTACACCAATGGCTACGACGCCGGTCAGGTGATCAACATTCCGATCGCGCACCATGACGGCAATTACTTCGCCGATGATGAGACCATCGCGAAACTGCGCGGCGAAGATCGTGTCGCTTTCAGCTATGCCGAGAACCCGAATGGCGCGCGTGATGATATTGCGGGCATTCTATCGGAAAACCGGCGCGTGTTGGGCATGATGCCGCACCCTGAGCGGGCAGCCGAAGTGGCACATGGCAATACGGACGGGGCGGCGCTCTTCCGCGCATTGACCGGTGCTTTGCAAACCGCCTGACTTGAGTGCGGCCTGCGTAGCAGGTAGATTGCCGCGATGAGTGATGCATCCGGTTCCGAAGGCAATAGCATGGCCGTATCCTGGCGGGTGCGGTTTGCGATTGCGTCGCTGATGATCTTGGCAGTAGTGACGATTTCGATCACCAACAAGCTGCTGACCGACCGGTTTACCGAAAGCACCCGCAATCGGGCAGAGTTGCGGATCGCGCTCTACAGCGGCAACCTGCTCGCAGAGTTGCGGCAAAACGCCATCGTACCGCAGCTTCTGGCACGGGATCCCACATTGATCGGTGCGCTGCAGTCGGCGGATTATTCGCTGTCGACGCAGCGGCTTATCTCTTTCGTTGAGGAAATCGGCGCGGCATCCTTGATGCTTTACGACATCGACGGGCGCACGGTGGCGGCGACGGACCGGAATCGCCTCGGCTCCGCCCATAAATCCGAGCCCTATTTCGTTGATGCCATCCGCTCTAACGCGACGATCTTTTCGACCATTGAGCGTGAGCAGGGCGGCTATCGCTTTCTCTATTCGCGGCGCATGCAGTCTGGTGGGACCACACTTGGGGTGATCGCCGTTGAGGTTGATCTGCAAAAGTTTGAACGGGCTTGGGCCGGGATCTCGGACGCGGTCATCGTGATGGACAGCACGGGCGAGATTATCCTCGCCACCGAGTCCCGTTGGCGCGGGCTGACAGAGCCCGAAGCGCTGGCCAACCACACGCCCCAAAGCGCCATTGAACGCGCCATCCAAGCCACCACCGATTGGACCGCGCTGCCGCCCGACGCCTATTTACAGGGCGAGGCGGTGATGCGGTTGGAAAACCGGATACCGTTCCGCGGCTGGCGGATGAGCAGCTACACGACCTATGCCTCGGTCCGCGAAAAGGTGAACGGCGTGCTGGCGTTAGAGGTCATGGGCTTTGCGATCCTGCTGGCGCTGGCCTTCTATTTCCTGAGCCGCCGCACGGCGGGACGGCTGGCGATCTTTCAACGGGAATCGGCGAAACTCAGGGCGCTGAACCTTGCCCTCCAACGTGAGATTGCCGAGCGCAAGCGGGTGCAACAGACCCTCGCCGTGGCCGAGCAAACCCTTGAGCAATCATCGAAACTTGCCGCATTGGGCGAAATGTCTGCTGCCGTCAGCCATGAGTTGAACCAACCGCTTGCCGCGATGAAGACCTATCTGGCGGGCGCGCGGCTTTTGCTGAACCGCAACCGGCAGGATGAGGCGCTCTCGTCCTTTGGGCGCATCGACGACCTGATCGAACGAATGGGCGCGATCACGCGGCAGCTTAAATCCTATGCCCGCAAGGGGCAGGAGGCTTTCTCTCCGGTTGATATGGGCGCGGCGCTGGCGTCTTCCCTATCGATGATGGAGCCGCAATTGCGCCAGCGACAGGTTCAGATCAGCCGTATCCTGCCCGATAATCCCGTCATGGTGATGGGAGACCGTATGCGGATCGAACAAGTTATGGTAAACCTGTTAAGAAACGCATTGGACGCAACAAAATCGGAACGAAACCCTCAGGTGGACATTATACTATCAGCGGGGGAGACGGCGACATTAACCGTGCGCGACAATGGCCCGGGGATTGAGGACTTGGACGCGCTGTTCGAACCTTTCTACACGACCAAACAGCCCGGCGATGGTGTTGGGCTGGGTCTTGCCATTTCATCGGGGATCGTCAACGACCTTGGGGGACGGCTTATGGCGCGCAACGGACAGAACGGTGGCGCTGTATTTGAGATGCAACTGCCTATATTGGCAGATGAAACGAAGATTGAAGCGGCGGAGTGAACGCATGGCTCAGGCAATGAAAATCGCGATTGTAGACGACGAACAGGACATGCGGCAGTCGATCAGCCAGTGGCTGGCCCTTTCGGGGTATGACACGGAAACCTTCGGCAGCGCCGAAGACGCGCTAAAGACTTTGGGGCCAGATTATCCGGGCATCGTCATTTCCGACATCAAAATGCCGGGCATGGACGGGATGCAATTCCTGAAAAAGCTGATGGGCAGCGACTCGGCTTTGCCGGTCATCATGATCACCGGTCATGGTGACGTGCCGATGGCGGTTGAGGCGATGCGCGTCGGCGCTTTCGACTTTCTTGAAAAACCATTCAACCCCGACCGGATGAGCGAACTGGCCAAGAAGGCCACCAATGCGCGGCGTCTGGTCATGGACAACCGCGCCCTGCGGCGCGAGCTGTCGGACGGCGGCCAGTTGATGAAAAAGCTGATCGGCCAGTCCCCCGTGATGGAACGCTTGCGCGAAGATATCCTCGATCTGGGGCAGGCCGATGGCCATGTGCTGATCGACGGAGAAACCGGGACCGGCAAGACCCTCGTGGCCCATGCGCTGCACGCGGTTGGCAGCCGCGCGGGGAAGAAATTTGTCCTCGTCTCCTGTGGTGCTCTGGAGGAAGACGCGCTCGCCAAGCGGTTGTTCGGCCCGATGCAGCCCGAAGATGCGCAACTGCCCGCCATCGAAGAGGCGCGCGGCGGGACACTGGTGTTGGAAGACATTGAGGCATTGTCCGAAAGCCTTCAGGCCCGCTTGTTGAGTGCCATCAATGAGCAAGGCACTCCGGCGGAGACACGCATCGTTGCGATCTCGAACCTGCAAGAGGCGGGCCGCACTTCGGAAGACGCGCTGCGCTCGGATCTCTTTTATCGCTTGGCAGCGCTCCGGATCACGGTGCCGCCGCTGCGCCAGCGTGGTGAGGATATTCTGACGCTCTTCACCCGGCTGAGCGATCAATTCGCGGATGAATACGGCTGCGAGGCGCCTCAGGTCAGTGCACAAGAGGCGGCACAGTTGTTGCAGGCGCCATGGCCCGGCAACGTGCGCCAACTCATTAACGTAGCCGAACGCGCCGTGCTGCAATCGCGCCGCGGCTCGGGCACCATCGCCTCCCTCTTGATGAGCGACCATGACGAGATGCAGCCGGTGATGACCACCGAAGGCAAACCGCTCAAGGAATATGTCGAGGCATTCGAGCGCATGTTGATCGACAACACCATGCGCCGCCACAAGGGCTCTATCGCCAGCGTGATGGACGAGCTTTGCCTGCCACGCCGGACGCTGAACGAGAAAATGGCGAAATACGGGTTGCAGCGGTCAGATTACCTCTGACCACCTCCCTTTAGCTGCGCGGCTTAACCGCTGCGCTGCTCCGCAATCTCGACCGCTCTGCCATTCGGATCGGTGATGCAGGACCAACTCGCGCCGCCGGGTACGTCAACGATATGGCGGTAAAGCTCCACCACAGGGCGTGTTGTATTGACGGCGACACCCGTAGCGCCGGTTTGCTGGGTCACCGCAGTCACACAGCTTTTCTGCCCGCGCAGTTCGGCCAGCGCCGCCGGATCATCGGCCACGGCGATCTCATCACAGGCGGCGAGGCCCAGAAGGGTCAGACAAAGCGTGGGGCGCAGGAATATTTGCATGAAGCGGTCCTTTGAAACTCTGGGCCGCGGGGGCGGCAAAGCAATTCTATGGTGCCGCCCAGCGATCCTTGTGACGACAGTCTGAATGTTTCCAAGCCCATGCGCCTTGTCAACCGATCCGAGATAAACCGCATTTGACTGTTGCTCATTCGATTGACCATTGTGTTTCACCCCTTAAAGCCCTTAACTAGCCGGATAAGTCCTGTAACGCCCGACTGGCGTATGGTGACTTTTGACAGTTTCGCTGCCGTGCCAGCCCGACACCGGGGGGCCAGCAGACCGATTGGGCCGGAAACGGCCGAAGAACCGCTGACATTCGCGAGGGTTAGCCCGACCGAAGCACAGCTAATTAATGGATGGGAGAGGCGCAAAGGCCCTCGCATCGGAGAAGAACCGCGATGACGCGCGCAGATGCTCAGAGCAGACAGATGGGGGCCATTCGTGGCCCTGCTGTTGCCGCGTCCTCCATCGCCCTGACAAGTCACACCTCCCAGCCCGATGCCCCGCCAGGGGCCTTCCGTGCGCGGGTGCTGTGCATAATGGATCTATGTCTAAGAAAATGCTTATCGATGCCACCCACGCCGAGGAAACTCGCGTTGTGGTCGTGGACGGAAACAAGGTCGAAGAATTCGATTTTGAATCAGAAAACAAACGCCAGCTTGCCGGCAATATCTATCTAGCCAAGGTTACACGGGTCGAACCGTCGCTTCAGGCTGCTTTTGTTGACTATGGCGGCAACCGTCATGGCTTCCTCGCTTTCTCGGAAATCCACCCCGATTATTACCAGATTCCCGTGGCCGACCGTCAGGCGCTGCTGGAAGAAGAGCGCGCCTATGCCGAAGCGCAGGCCGCCAAGGACGACGAAGACGAAAAGCCCAAGCGGACCCGCTCGCGGTCGCGCAGCCGGTCGAAAAGCCAAGCGGCTGAGACCAACAGCGATGATGCCGTGGCCACTGCAGAGGTCGCCGACGACAACAGCGATCAAATCGCGGGCATGGAAACCGTTGATCTCGACAGCGAAGAGGGCAGCTCGCCCATGGAGCGGGTCGCGGAAACGCCGGTTGAAGAGCCTGAGAACGGCGAAGCCGAAACCGAAGCTGCCAAGGCAGATGAAACGGCTGCGGCTACGTCCGATGACGCTGACGCCAGCGACGCCCAGGCCGACGATGCCGATAACGAAGACGACAAAGGCAGCGATGCCACGGCGAAAGACGATTCCATCGAATCCGTCGCCGACGAAGATGACAGCGAAGACATCCGCCCCGTGCGCAAACCGCGCCCGCGCCGCTACAAGATTCAAGAAGTCATCAAGGTCCGCCAGATCCTGCTGGTGCAGGTCGTCAAAGAAGAGCGCGGCAACAAGGGCGCGGCGCTGACCACCTACCTCAGCCTCGCGGGTCGCTACTGCGTGCTGATGCCCAACACCGCCCGTGGTGGCGGCATCTCGCGTAAGATCACCAATGCGGCTGACCGTAAGAAACTAAAAGAAATTGCGACCGAGATCGAAGTGCCCAAGGGTGCTGGTCTGATTGTCCGGACTGCTGGCGCGAAACGCACCAAAGCCGAGATCAAGCGCGATTACGAATACCTCCAGCGCCTCTGGGAGCAGATCCGCGAGCTGACGCTGAAGTCGATCGCGCCCGCCAAGATCTACGAAGAAGGCGACCTGATCAAACGCTCGATCCGCGACCTGTATAACCGCGAAATTGACGAGATCCACGTAGAGGGCGAGCGCGGCTACCGCATCGCCAAGGACTTCATGAAAATGATCATGCCGTCCCACGCCAAGAACGTGAAGCTTTACAACGAAAGCCTGCCGCTTTTCGCCCGCTATCAGGTGGAAAGTTACCTCTCGGGCATGTTCAACCCCACGGTGCAACTGCCCTCGGGCGGCTATATCGTGATCGGCGTGACCGAGGCGCTGGTGGCGATTGACGTGAACTCTGGTCGGGCCACCAAGGAAGGCTCGATCGAGCAGACCGCGACCAAGACCAACCTTGAGGCTGCCGCCGAAGTGGCGCGTCAGCTGCGTCTGCGTGACCTTGCCGGGCTGATCGTCATCGACTTCATCGACATGGATGAGCGCAAGAACAACGCCGCCGTCGAAAAGATGATGAAAGACAAGCTCAAGACCGACCGCGCGCGCATCCAAGTGGGCCGCATCTCGGGCTTTGGCCTGATGGAAATGTCGCGCCAGCGTCTGCGTCCGGGCATGATCGAGGCGACGACCCAGCCATGCCACGCCTGCCACGGCACCGGTCTGGTGCGCTCTGACGACAACCTTGCCCTGTCGATTATCCGACAGATCGAAGAGGAGGGCACCCGCCGCCGTTCGCGCGAAGTGCTGGTGCGCGCGCCCGTGGGCATCGCTAACTTCCTGATGAACCAAAAGCGTGAGCATATCGCCAATATCGAGATGCGTTACGGCATGTCGGTGCGGATTGAAGGCGACCCAACTTTGGTCAGCCCCGATTTCCACATCGAAAAGTTCAAGACCGCCACCCGTACCGTGCCGCCCGTCTCGGATCACGTCGTTTCGGTCGATACATCGCTGATGGATCAGATCGACGAAGATGAGAGCGCCGCAGAGGCCGAAGTGGAAGAGGCACCCGCCGCACAGGAGCCCCCCCAATCCGAGAACGGAAACGGGAATGGCAACGGCAATGGTGAAGAGGGCGAGGGCAAATCCAAACGCCGCCGTCGTCGTCGTCGCAGCCGGGGTGGCCGTGGCCGCAATGGCAATGGCGAGCAGCAGAATGGTGCAGACGATCAGAACGGTGGTCAGCAGCAGGAAGAGGCGAAGCCGGACGAAGGCGACAAAGCCCAACCGGTAGAAGCGGAGGCAGCGCAGGCCGACACCTACGCCGCGCCCGCCGCCGAGGAAAAGCCTAAGCCTAAAAGCCGCAGCCGGTCGCGCAAGCCCAAAGCCGAACTGGCCCCCGAAGCGGAACCCGCGCCCGCGGCGCTTGCCGCCGCAGAAGGCGAAACGCCACAGGTTACCGCCGAGGCCGAAGGTGAAGAGACGCCCAAGCCCAAGGCCAAGCGCAGCCGCCGGACCAAGAAACCCGTGGCGGAAGCGGCAGAAGAGACGGTGACAACAGATGCCGTGACGACCGAGGAAGAGGCCGCACCCGCGCCGAAACCCAAGCGCCGCAGCCGGGCCAAAGCCAAGCCGGTTGAGCCGGTTGCCGAAGCCACACCCGACGCACTGCCGACCGAAGCGCCGATCGCGGCCCCGTCGCCGGAAACGGCCACACCTGTCGCGGAAGCACCGCAACCTGAGCCGCAGCCCGAACCCACGGCCCAGCCGGTGGAAGCCGAAGCGCCTGCTGCCGAAACGGCTCCTGAGCCGGTGGCCGAAAAGGTGGAAGAGCAACCCGCCGAAAAGCCCAAGCCCAAACGGCGCGGCTGGTGGTCACTGGGCAGCTAAGCCACTTTAGACAAAAGGAAACGGCGGGCTTTAGGCCCGCCGTTTTTGTTTCGGCTGTAGGGTCAAAACCTGCGTTCCGAGCAACTTCGGCTCAGCCACCCTTGGTGATAATATAAAGCTCTGCCGCGCCCTCGGTCCGGGTTTCGGTCAGCACATGACCGGCTTCCACGCAGAAATGCGGCACGTCGATCACAGCGGCCGGATCATCGGCTGTCATATGAAGCTGATCGCCCGGCGCGAGGGCCGCCAGTCGTTTGCGTGCCTTCAGCACGGGCAGGGGGCACAGAAGCCCCGTGGCATCCAGTTTTTCGATCTTCATAAGATCAGTTAATCCAAGCCAATCCCGAGGTCCACGATCTTGTGACAATATGACAGGTGACGCCGGGGCGTTGTCGGTCTAGGAGTTGGTCATGTTTGATATAAGCCTCATCGACGCTGGAATCCTGCCGGCCATGATCATCGCTCTGGTTGCCGGGATTTTCAGTTTCCTCTCGCCCTGCGTGCTGCCCATCGTGCCACCCTATCTGGCCTATATGGGGGGCGTGTCGATCAATGACATGTCCAGCCAATCCAGCGCACGGCGACGGACGGTCGTGGCGGCGTTGTTCTTTGTGCTGGGGCTGAGCACTGTGTTCATCCTACTGGGCTTCACCGCCTCGGCCTTTGGGATGTTTTTTTTACAGAATCAGGCGCTTCTCGCTAAAATTTCGGGCGTAGTGATTATTGTCTTCGGCCTGCATTTCATCGGGCTCTTTCGCATTCCGTTTCTCGATCAAGAGGCGCGGATGGACGCGGGCGACAAGGGCGGGTCGAGTTTCGGCGCTTATGTCTTGGGGCTGGCCTTTGCCTTTGGCTGGACCCCCTGCATCGGGCCACAGCTGGGCGCGATCTTGTCACTGGCGGCAAGCGAGGCTTCCGTCTCCCGCGGGACGCTTTTGCTGGGCGTCTATGCGGCGGGGCTTGGCATTCCCTTCCTGCTGGCCGCGATGTTCATCACCCGCGCGATGACGCTGATGAACCGGATCAAACCGCATATGAAGCTGATCGAGCGGATCATGGGGGGCCTGCTGGTGATTGTTGGTCTGGCGCTGCTGACCGGCGCATTCACCGCCTTTTCCTTCTGGCTGCTTGAGACCTTCCCGATCCTCGCAACCGTGGGTTAAGCCTTAATCTTGCCCCGAATTGCGGCTAGACTATGCCGAAGAAGAGGGCGGGCATGGTGAGCACAGGGCAGGCAAAGACGGTGAAAACGCGGCGGGTGTTCTACATCCCCGGCTACGATCCGATTCACCCGCGCCGCTACCGTGAGCTTTACCGCAAGGAGGGCGCGGCGCAGGCCGCGATCTCGGGCTATGAGATTGCGCTGAAACCAAAAGCGGGCAAGGGCAATTACGGCTGGCGCGTCGACGCTGGGATCGACGGTCATCAGGTGACCTCGCAGGTCGAAGTGCTGGTCTGGTCCGACATCGTGCGCGAAAGCATGAGCAATTCGATCCCCGCGACCTATTGGCAGTTACTGCGCACCGCTTGGGTCTACATCGGCTCCGGCGCGCTTTGGCGGTTGATGCGGCTGCGCAAGGGGCCGGTGATCGCGGCGCTTTATCCGGTGGGAATGTTGATTGTGCAGGCGCTGCTGGCTGTTGCGCTTGGCCTGCTGACCTATCGCGCCCTTGGATTGGTGACGGACCATTGGGCGGCGCGGCTCGCCTTCGCGGCAGTGGGCATCGGGCTGGGCATCGCGCTGCTGCGTTGGTTCAAGAAAAAGGACGGCAAGTTTTTCGCCTATTACCTGATGCATGACTACGCCTATTCAGCCGCCACGCGGGGCGCGAACCCGCCGGAGTTGGAAGCCCGCATGGCGCAGTTTGGCGATGACATCGCCGCTGCTCTGACCGAGGATATAGACGAGGTGCTGGTTGTCGGCCACTCATCCGGCGCGCATCTGGGCGTCTCGGTACTGGCCGATCTGATCCGCGCGGGCAGGGTGCCCGCGCGCGGGCCTGCCTTGGGTTTTCTCTCGCTCGGGCAGGTGGTGCCAATGGTGTCCTTCTTGCCCCGGGCCGAGCGTTTGCGAGGCGACTTGCGCTATCTCTCCACCCGCGAAGAACTGGCTTGGGTCGACGTGACGGCCCCCGGCGATGGCTGCGCCTTTGCGCTTTGCGATCCGGTCTCCGTCTCCGGCGTGGCGCATGAGGGGAAACGCTGGCCGCTGGTCTTTTCGGCTGCCTTCACCCAAACGCTCAGCCCCGCACGTTGGAAAGCGCTGCGCTGGCGGTTCTTTCGGCTGCATTTCCAGTATCTTTGCGCCTTCGATCGCCCGCGCGACTATGACTATTTCCAGATCACCGCCGGGCCACAGACCTTGGCCGCGCGCTATGACGGGCGGCCCGCGTCGAAATCCCGGATCGACCACGCGGTCAGCAAATACACCTCTGTCGCCGCATGACCCAACCGCCCAAGCCCCCCGCGCGGCCCGATCGTGTGTCGCTCTGGCGCTATGCCAAGCTGTTTCGCGCCGATATCCTCTCGGCCCAGCCCGCCCGGCTTTATCGCGCGTGGATGGCGGAATTCAAAACGCCGTTCTTCCGCAGCTATTTGATGAACCAGCCCGAACTGGTGAAGACCGTTCTAAAAGACCGCCCCGAGGATTTTCCGAAATCCGACCGGATCGGCGAGGGGCTGCGCCCGCTCTTGGGCAACTCTGTCTTTCTGACCAACGGCGAGACATGGAAACGCCAACGCCGCATCATCGACCCCGCCTTTGAGGGCGGCCGCTTGCGCGAGACTTTTCCGGCCATGTGGGACGCAGCAGAGGCCGCCGCCACACGGCTGGGAGGTAAGGCGGGCCAGGTGGTCGAGATCGAAGCCGAGACCAGCCACGCCGCAGCCGATGTGATCTTTCGCACGCTGTTTTCCTTGCCGATCGAACATGAGGTTGCCCGGGCGGTCTTTGACGAATTTCGCAATTACCAGCGCAGCCAGCCGATCCTAAACCTTGGGGCGCTTCTGCCGCTGCCGCGCTGGATGCCGCGCCTGTTTCGGCGCGACACGCGGGCCAGCGCCGCGCGGATCAGGGCGCTGATCACGGACCTGACCCAAGAGCGGATGGGGCAGATCAAAGCGGGCACCGCGCCCGACGATCTTGCCACCAAGATCATGACCCAAGCCGACCCCGAAACAGGCGAGACCTTCGACACCGAGGAGATGGTCGATCAGGTCGCGATCTTCTTTCTTGCGGGGCATGAAACCAGCGCCTCGGCTCTGGCTTGGGCGCTCTATCTGATGGCGACCCATCCCGAATGGCAAGAGCGGCTGGCGGGAGAGGCACAGGCGCTTGAGACCTGTGATTTCGCGGTGATGGCAAAACTCAAGCTTAGCCGCGATGTGTTTCGCGAGACGCTGCGGCTTTATCCACCCGTGCCGATGATGGTGCGCGAAAACTGCTGCCCCGAAGCGTTTCGCGACCGAAAGGTGAAACAGGGGGCGCAACTGGTGCTCAGCCCGTGGCACCTGCACCGGCATGAACGGCTTTGGGACAATCCTGATGGTTTTGACCCAACTCGCTGGCAGACCGAAAATGGAAAGCAATGCCAGCGCGACGCCTTTATCCCATTCTCTGCCGGACCGCGGGTCTGCACTGGCGCGGGTTTTGCCATGGTGGAAGGGCCGCTGATCCTGTCGCGTATCTTGCGAGACTTTCGCGTCACCGCCCAGCCTGACCGCGTGCCGGTGCCTGTCGCACATTTGACCGTCCGTTCAGATAAGGGCATTTGGTTAGCGCTATCAAGGCGCTAGCTTCTATCATCGGCTTTGCGTTTCAATTAGAAACGCAGCGAACGGAATCAAAATAGGACGTGGGTGACATGGGCTACGACAAGGCGCAACTTGAGCAAATGAACAGCGGCAAAGGCTTCATCGCGGCGCTCGATCAATCGGGCGGCTCCACCCCCAAGGCGCTGAGCCTCTATGGCGTGGAACCGTCGGATTACAACGGCGACGCCGAGATGTTCAAAGCCGTCCACGACATGCGGGCGCGGATCATTCTGGCCGACGATTTCACCTCCGAGAAAGTGATCGGCGCGATCCTTTTTGAGCGCACGATGGATGACAGCATCAACGGAAAACCCGTCGCCAAACTTCTCTGGGAAGACCGGGGCGTGGTGCCTTTTCTGAAGATCGACAAGGGGTTGGAGGAAACCAACAACGGCGTGCAGATGATGAAGCCGATCATGGAGATCGACGACCTGCTGGCCCGCGCGGTGAAACACGGCATCTTCGGCACCAAGGAACGCTCGGTCATTCACGAGGCCAATGAGAACGGCATCGCCGCCGTGGTGGCACAGCAGTTCGAACTGGCCAAACAGGTCTGCGCCGCCGGTCTGGTGCCGATCATTGAGCCTGAAGTGAACATCAACTCCGACACGAAGGCAGAGGCCGAAGAGATCTTGCGCGGAGAGATTGAAAAGAACCTGAACGCGCTGCCCGAGGGCGAAATGGTGATGTTGAAACTGACGATTCCTGAAAAAGCCGGTCTCTATGACGAACTGGCCGGCCACGCCAACGTGCTGCGCGTCGTTGCGCTATCGGGCGGCTACTCTACGGCTGAAGCCTGCGAACGACTAGGCAAGAACCGCACTATGATCGCCAGCTTCTCGCGCGCCCTGACCGAAGGGCTGAACGTCAAGATGACAGATGCGGAGTTCAACGAGGCGCTTGGCCAGAACATCGAGAAGATTTACCAAGCGTCGATCTGCTAAATCGGAATTTTTTGAAAATTCCGGAGCCGTTTTCTTTAAAAGAAAACGGCTAGGCAATCCGCCGGATAGGTTCTCTGTTGCAAAATATGATGACCTGTCCGGCGTTCTCAACCGCTTGGAAACCACGACGTTTCAATTCGTTTTCAAATTCTCGCCGTCCCACAAATTTCTCAATATCGCGCGCTTTACGTCGAATAACTTGACCGCGGATCGCCGCCTTTGAGGCGAAAATATCATCCAACCAAGCGGCGGGTGAAAGAGGGGATGCGAGGGCCATGGCCCAACGCTATTCCGCTTTTGGTAAACGTTCCTTTAACGCGCGCAACACGAACAACCGGATTGCCCCGGCAAGCCCGATGTCCAGCCCGCGCGCCGCATCGATCTCAGCCACCAGCGCATTGATCGGCATCCCCCGCGCGGCAGCAATGGCGCGGAACTCATCCCAGAATTCATCTTCGAGAGAGATTGATGTCCGGTGACCCCGAAGGGTCACCGAATGTTTGCGGGGCCGCGCGTTCATGTCTCGCGCTTATGCGCTTCCAGATTGCGGGCGATCTGCTCGGCGCGGGCTTTCAGCGCGTCTTTCTGCGCTTTGGTCTGGCCAAAACCCACGGCGTTCTCGTTCGCGCGTGCTTTGCGAGACGAACGGTCCCGCTCTTTCTTCACCTTGTTAAGGTTGATGGGCGCACTCATTTTGGTCCGATCATATTTTCGGGCCGCACGACCCGTTCAAAGGTTTCGGCGTCCACGAAGCCCAGTGCGATGGCTTCTTCTTTCAATGTGGTGCCGTTCTTATGCGCGGTCTTGGCGACCTTGGTGGCATTGTCATAGCCGATCTCGGGGGCCAGCGCGGTCACCAGCATCAGCGACTCGCGCATCAGCTTTTCGATGCGGTCCGCGTCGGCCTTGAGGTCGACCACCAGATTATCGGTAAAGGCCGAGGCCGCGTCACCCAAAAGCTGCATGGATTGCAGAACGTTATAGGCCATCATGGGCTTGTAGACGTTCAACTCGAAATGCCCCTGAGAACCGGCAAAGCCAACCGCCGCGTCGTTGCCCATCACGTGAATGCAGACCTGCGTCAGCGCCTCGCACTGGGTCGGGTTCACCTTGCCCGGCATGATCGACGAGCCGGGCTCGTTCTCGGGCAGGATCAACTCGCCCAAGCCGCAACGCGGGCCGGACCCCAGCAGGCGAATGTCATTGGCGATTTTGAACAGGCTGGCGGAGACGGTTTTCAGCGCGCCGGAGATCTCGACCATCGCGTCATGGGCGGCGAGCGCCTCGAACTTGTTGGGCGCGGTGACGAAGGGCAGGCCTGTGATCTCGGCCATGTTATGCGCCACGGTCTCGGCCCAGCCCTTTTTGGTGTTCAGCCCGGTGCCAACGGCGGTGCCGCCTTGAGCCAATTCATAGATGCGGCCAAGTGCGTCGCGCACGCGCGCAATGCTCATGGCGACCTGATGGGTGTAGCCCGAGAACTCTTGGCTCAGCGTCAGAGGCGTCGCGTCCTGCGTGTGGGTGCGGCCAATCTTGATGATGCCGTCGAATTCCTCGACCTTCTTTTGCAGCGCGCCGTGCAGCTTCTCCAGCCCCGGCAGCAGCACGTCACGGGCGGTCATCGCGGTGGCGATATGCATGGCGGTGGGGAAAGTGTCGTTCGACGACTGGCCCATGTTGCAATGGTCGTTGGGGTGCACCGGGTCTTTGGAACCGATGGTGCCGCCCATAAGCTCAATCGCGCGGTTGGCGATAACCTCGTTGGCGTTCATGTTCGACTGGGTGCCCGAGCCGGTCTGCCAGACAACCAGCGGGAAGTTGTCGTCGAACTTGCCCTCAAAGACTTCGCCAGCGGCCTGAACGATCGCTTTGCCGCGTTCCTCGTCGAGCGAACCCTGCGCCACATTGGCCTGCGCACAGGCCTTCTTGATCACGCCAAGCGCGCGCACGATGGCGATGGGCTGCTTTTCCCAGCCGATTGGGAAGTTAATGATCGAGCGCTGCGTCTGCGCGCCCCAATATTTATCGGAAGGAACTTCGAGCGGACCAAAGCTGTCGGTTTCGGTGCGGGTATCGGCCATTTTGTGGCTCCTGCTGTGACTTATCGTTGTCCAGCGGTGTACCTACGCCTTGCGGTCTGCGCAATGCAGGGATGGCGCTAACGGCCAATCCTGCGCTACTTCCGAAAGGAATCGAGCGAGACGATCTCGGCATCCTTGGTGGGCTCTTCCGCAACTTCCAACTCTTCCTCATCGGTTTGGTCAAGCGTGGCCTCGTCGCGATCTTCGTCTTCTTCTTCGGTTTCTTGCTGTTCGAACCGCAGGCCGAACTCAACCGAAGGGTCCACAAAGGTGCGGATCGCGTCGTAGGGAATATAAAGCGGCTCGGGCGCATCGCCGAAGTTCAGCGTGATGGCAAAGCCGTCTGCGCCAACATCAAGCCCATCGTACCAGTGCTGCATGACCACGGTCATCTCATCGGGATAGCGGTCGGAGAGCCAATCGGCCAATTCCGCATCCGGGTGCGAGGTGTCGAAGGTGATGAAAAAGTGGTGATTCCCCGGCAGCCCTTGGTCCGATACGTCCTGCAAGACCCTGCGGATCAAACCCCGCATGGCTTCGTGCATCAGGTTGCCGTAATCAATGCTGCGGCTCATTCTTCTCTCCGGTCCGGGCGATGGGCAGGGGTCAGCATACCCCATTCACAGGCGAGTGAAAGGGGGCGCGGTGCTAAATCGCGCGAAGGAGCAGAGCAACCACCGCGAGCAGGATCATCGTGACGACAAAACCACGCTTGAGCGCCAGCATCAGCACTGCGGCGAGCAAGGTGAGCGCGGCGGCCAGCGGATTGAAGCTTTCCCAAACCGGCGCGGGCAGGGCGAGGTTGGCCCCGGGAGCCACCTTGTCAAACAGCACATGCAGCGAAAACCAGACCGAGAGATTAGCGATCACCCCTACCACAGCCGCCGTAATGGCCCGCAGCGCCCCCGCGATGCGCGGCTGCTCAGAAAGTGCCTCAAGATACGGGCCTGCAAGGAAAATCCACAAAAGACACGGCGTGAAAGTCACCCAAAGCGCCAACAGCCCGGCCGCGAGCGCGCCCGACGGGCCGCTTTGGGCAAAGCCTGCCAGCATCCCGACAAATTGCGTGACAAGGATCAACGGGCCGGGCGTCGTCTCGGCCAAGCCGAGCGCGTCAATCATTTGGTCCGTATTAATCCAACCGAAATCCTGAACCACCGTTTGGGTCATATAGGCCAGCACGGCATAGGCGCCGCCGAAGGTCACCACAGCGAGCTTGGAGAAGAACAGGCCGAGTTGCAGCAGAAAATCCTCGCCCAACAGCGCCATCAACACAAGCGGCGCAGCCCAAAGCCCGCCCCAGATCAGCAGGGTGCGCAGGCTGCGCGCGGGTGGCAGATTTGCCGGTTCAGCCACCGCAGCGGGGCTTTTGGTCAACATCCCGATGGCACCGGCCAGCAGAATGATCAATGGAAACGGCAAGCCCAGAACAAAAATGCCGATGAACGACCCAAAGGCCAGCGCCCAGCCAAGACGCCCATGCAACGCCTTTGAAGAAACCTTTAGAAGCGCTTGGAATACCACGATAATGACAGCGGCCTTGATGCCAAGAAAGGCCGTCTGCACAAGGGGCAACTGCCCATACCACGCATATAGCAAAGCCAGCAAAGCGATGAATGCCGCCCCTGGCACCACGAAGAGCAACCCGCCGAGCAGTCCGCCAGCCACGCCGCGCAGACGCCAGCCTGCATAGGTCGCCAGTTGCATCGCCTCCGGTCCGGGCAAAAGCATACAGAGTGACAGCGCCCGCAGGTAGGTCTGCTCGCTTAACCACGGTCGGTCTTCGACCAGCTCACGGTGCATCACGGCGATCTGTGCTGCCGGGCCGCCGAATGACATCAGCCCGATGCGTCCGAAGACGCGAAACATTTCGGGCCAGCTGGGCGTGGTCATGCGAAATTCCTGCGCGCGATAGAAACCACTGCGGCTTCGTCTCACAACGGATAGGGGCAGGGAAGCGCAGGGTCAAGAACGCCGCTCAAGCAATTGAAATCGCCGGTATATGGAGGGGAAAAGTGCAGGTTTCTGTTGCCAGGTACCTGCGAACCCCGCCTTAAGCTGCAAAGCCTAAGGACTTAGATTTCAGTCGCTGAAACCGCTTACGCGGCCATCGCAACTGGAGCACGATTGTCATTTGCAATTGTACAGTTTGAACCGATAACGGTGGTATCTCACCGAGACAAAGCAACCCCTTTAGACGTTCGTCGATCCTATTTCGGCCCCATGATCCCCAAATGAAGAATGTTTGGTGGAGCCGCCGGGTACCGCCCCCGGGTCCGAACCGCTTATTACGAGCGCGTTTATGTCCATAGTCCCGAAGGACAAGATTAAAGTAGGGCCGTCATGGGTGAATTGCAAGGGGTGCAACGGGGGGAAATTATGACATCAAGGTTCACGCGCACCCTATTGATTTATATGCGAAGCCGCAATTTCTCAGCCGGCCTTTCCGGCGTTCCGCGCAGCACGAGCGGCGAAAACGCTCTGAGCAAGGTCCTGGGTCTCCGCTTCCAGCGCCGTCAAACCTGCCGTTACCGCTTTACCGTCCTGCGCCTCCACCGCATTGGCGATCCCTTCGTGGAGGGCAATGATCCGCGCCCGATCTCTTGCAGTAAAGGTGATCATATTCATCAAGGGCTGCATGGCCTCGACCGCGCCCGCAAGTTGATAGCTCAGCACCGGGTTGCCCGCGCCGTCCACCAACGCCCGGTGGAATGCTACATCGGACGCACAGAACGCTTCATCGGTCAGCCCCGCCTGCGCCTGCCGGTGGATTTCAGCGCGCATTGTGGCAAGGTGATCCGCCGTGCGGCGTTCTGCCGAGAGGGGGGCGCAGGCGCGCTCTAGGGCGAAGCGGGCTTCGCAGGCGGTCTCAAAACTCACCGCATTCATCGACAAGAGCAACGTAGAAGTGGTGATCTGCTGCGCGTAAGCGTCTGGAAAGCTGAGGCGATTCACGAAAGCGCCTCCCGTGGCCCCGCGCTGCGTGCGGATCAGCGATTGCGCGGCAAGGCGCTTCAACGCCTCGCGCACCGTGGGGCGAGAGACCTCAAACTGTTCGGCCAATTCCGCCTCAGATGGCAGGCGTTGGTCGACGATCAGACGCCCGCCGATAATGGCGTCGCGAATGGCAGTGGCGATTTGAGCCGATAGATCGGCGGGGCTGCTTGGATCGATTTTCATATGTCTTACAATTAGTGTTTGCGAGGAGTTTAATTGTCTGACATTAAATCTACAAGAGCACGCAGGGGAGGGCGGCGATGACGGGCATGGTACGGTCAACACTTTGGCTGGGGTTTTTCGCCCTGATTCTAGCGGCTTGGTGGATGATGTACAGCATGGCGATGCAGATGGATGTCGATCTGCTGGGGCGTCCGGGCACGATGGGCGAACGGATGCGGCAGATGGATCCGGGCATGGATATGTATATGCCCATGGCGCGCTTCTTGCCACTTTTTGCAATGTGGGGCGCGATGATGGCGGCGATGATGGTCCCGACCATGGTCCCGACGCTGCGCGCTTACGAAGACCTCATGACCTCGGCCAATGGCACCCGCGCGGGCTGGCTGGCAGTGCTTGCAGGCTACTTCGCGGTCTGGCTTGCCTTTGCGGCGGGGATTGCAGGTCTGCAATTGCTCCTCTTGCACGGCGGGGTCATCGACATGCTGGGCATCGCCAAATCGCGCTGGACTGCGGCGGCGCTGCTATTGGGGGTCGGCCTGTTCCAATTCACCCGCGCCAAGGAGGTCTGCCACGGCGTCTGCCACTCTCCGATGATGTATTTCATGGGTCATTGGCGCCCCGGTGTCGCAGGCGGTTTTCGCATGGGAGTGGGCCTTGGCGGCTTTTGCGCGGGCTGCTGCTGGGGCTTTATGGTGCTGGGTTTTGCCGGTGGGGTGATGAACCTTGCTTGGATGGGACTGGCAACGCTTTTCATGGTCATTGAAAAGTTGCCGCAAATCGGACATTACGTAACAAAACCAATGGGTTTCGCCCTGATCCTCGGCGCAGGCGTCGTGGCGGGTTGGCCCGTGATCACAGGAGGATAATATGCCAAACAGAGAGATGACACCCGCGAATTGGGCCGTAAAAGGCGAGCTTTTCCTCAACTGCTCTTGCGACGTCTTCTGCCCCTGCGTGGTCAGCCTTGGCGCGCATCTGCCGACCGAAGGCCATTGCCATGCGTGGATGGGAATCGTGATCGACGAAGGCCATTTCGAAGGGGAGGATTTGGCAGGGCTGAACGTGGGCCTGTTGGTCGACATCCCGGGCCGTATGGGCGAGGGGAACTGGAAGGTCGCCGCCTATGTGGACGACCGCGCGAGCGAGGCGGCCTATGACGGGCTGTTGCAAATCTTCAGCGGCGCGGCGGGCGGCACGACGGGGCTGTTTACCATGCTCGTGAGTGAAATCATCGGCGCCGAACGCGCGCCGGTTGAGATCATTCGCGACGGCAACCGCCGTGTCATTAACATCGGCCGGAAGATCAACGGCGAGATTGAATTGCTCGCCGGGGCCGAACCGGGCGAGCCGGTAACGATCACCAACTCCAAATACTGGATGGGACCGAATATCGTGGCCGCGCGTGGGGTGAAGTCCAAGGTCCGCGACTATGGGCGGGTCTGGGATTTCGGCGGCAAGTCGGCTGAGGTCTGCGCGATCGATTGGCAGGGTGCTGCGTGATCACCCCCGGTTATGCTCAGGAAATGGCGCGATATAATGCTTGGCAAAACAGACAATTGGCAAGCGTTATTGAGGTGATGGACGAAGATGCGTTAACGCAAGATCGCAAGGCGTTTTTTGGCTCGATCTTGGGCACCCTCAACCATCTTCTTTGGTGTGATCAAATCTGGTTATCCCGTTTCGATCCCGCCTTGCCCAAGCCAGAGGGGCCGGACACCGAACTATGCCCCACCGGCATGGCTTGGCGCGCCGCGCGGCGCGAATGCGACGCGGCGATTAAGGATTGGGCCCAAGGCCTTCGACAGGAGGCTTTGGACGCCGATTTATCGTGGTATTCCGGCATCATGCAGCGCGAGGTTACCACTCCCTTGGCGCAGACCGTCGTGCATTTCTTTAACCACCAGACCCATCATCGCGGCCAAGTGCATGCCATGCTGACCAGCGCCGGGTACGATGCGCCGGTGACCGATCTTATCCTAATGCCGGAGGACGTGTGATGGCTGAACTTTCCCCATCACGCCGGATACGGCGCACGCCCTTTTCTGCCGGGGTAGAGGCGGCAGGCGTGAAGGCCTACACCGTCTATAACCGGATGCTGCTGCCCACCGTTTTTGAAAGCACCGAAGCCGATTACCATCACTTGAAGAAAGCCGTCCAAGTCTGGGACGTGGCTTGCGAAAGACAGGTTGAGCTGCGGGGGCCGGACGCGTCGCGGTTGATGCAAATGCTGACGCCGCGCGATCTGCGCGATGTGGCTCCGGGGCTCTGCGTCTATGTGCCGATCGTCGATGAGACGGGCGGTATGCTTAATGATCCGGTCGCAGTGAAACTGGCAGAGGATCGCTGGTGGATCTCCATTGCCGACAGTGATTTATTGTTGTGGGCCAAGGGGATATGCAACGGCTATCACTTGGATGTGCTGGTGGACGAGCCAGATGTGAACCTGCTGGCAGTGCAGGGGCCAAAGTCCGAAGATCTGATGGAACGCCTTTTTGGCGCGGCGGTGCGGGAGTTAAAGTTCTTCCGTTTCGGTGAATTCCACTTCCAAGGGCGCGCCATGAATATCGCGCGGTCTGGCTACTCCAAACAGGGCGGCTTTGAGATCTACGCAGAGGACGCGGATATCGCCATGCCGCTGTGGGATGCTCTGTTCGAGGCGGGGCGCGATTTCGACGTGCGCGCGGGCTGTCCAAACCTGATAGAACGGATCGAAGGGGGATTGTTGAGCTATGGCAATGACATGACCGACGATAACACCCCACATGAATGCGGCCTTGGCAAGCTTTGCGACACCCATGCCGCGATGGGCTGTATCGGCAGAGATGCGCTGCTACGGGTGGCCAAGGAAGGTCCGGTGCAACAGATACGCCCCCTAGAGATTGCGGGCGATCCGGTGCCGCTTTGTGACCGAGCTTGGCCGCTGATGACAGGTGACAAGCGCGTGGGGCAGGTGACCTCGACCATTTGGTCGCCCGATTTTGGGGTGAATGTCGCCATCGGAATGGTGCGGATGACCCATTGGGATCCGGGCACGCGGTTGCAGGTTCAGACACCCGAGGGCCTGCGGGATGTGACCGTGCGTGAGAGTTTCTGGGCCTGAGGCCCGGCAAATTGAAACCTGAGAAGGAGATGAAAGATGAGCTTTAACGCGTTGATCGTGAACAAAGATGACGATGGCAAGACCCATGCTGAGGTGACCCAGATCACCGAAGATCAACTGCCCGAGGCCGAGGTGACGGTCGCGGTGGAATATTCGACTGTGAACTACAAAGACGGGCTCTGCATTGGGCCCGGCGGTGGTCTGGTCCGCAACTATCCCCATGTGCCAGGGATCGACTTTGCCGGGACGGTCGAGACATCGAGTGACGAGCGGTACAAACCCGGCGATAAAGTCGTGCTTACCGGCTGGCGCGTGGGTGAGGCGCATTGGGGCGGCTATGCGCAAAAGGCGCGGGTCAAGGCCGACTGGCTGGTGCCGCTGCCCGAGGGGCTGGATACGCGCAAAGCGATGGCCGTGGGCACGGCGGGTTTCACCGCGATGCTGGCGGTGATGGCGCTGGAAGATCACGGGATCAAGAAAGGGCCGGTGCTGGTCACGGGGGCCGCGGGTGGCGTGGGCTCGGTCGCGACCGCGATCCTTGCAAATCTTGGTTACGAGGTGGCAGCCGTCACCGGGCGGCCCGAGACCGAGGACTACCTCAAAAGCCTCGGGGCCAGCCGGATTGTCGCGCGCGATGAGATCAATGAAACGGTCAAACGCCCGCTCGAGGGCGAGACATGGGGCGGCTGTGTCGACGCCGTGGGCGGCCCGATGCTGGCCCGTGTTTTGGGGCAGATGGAATATGGCGCAAGCGTCGCCGCCGTGGGCCTTGCGGGTGGCGCGGCCCTGCCTGCCACGGTGATCCCCTTCCTGCTGCGCGGCGTTAACCTCTTGGGCATCGACAGCGTCATGCAGCCCTATGACAACCGTCTGCGCGCATGGGAGCGGGTGGCGAAAGACCTGCCGATGGACAAGCTGGAGGCGATGGTTCAACCTGCGGGTCTCAGCGATTTGCCCCAACTCGGGGCCGACATCCTCAAAGGGCAGGTCAAGGGCCGGGTGGTCGTCGACGTAAACGCTTGATATTGCCTCGGCGCAGGGCGGTGCGGTTAATGGTCCGCGCCGCCCCGACCGCCAGAAGGAGAGCATGATGGCCGCCTATGACGACGACAATATCTTTGCCAAGATCCTGCGCAAGGAAATCCCCAGCTTCAAGGTCTATGAAGACGACAAGACCTATTGCTTTATGGACATCATGCCCCGCGCCGAGGGGCATTGCTTGGTGATCCCCAAGTCGCCTTGCCGCAATATGCTCGACGCCAGCCATACGCAGTTGGCCGATTGTCTGGCGACGGTTCAAAAGGTCGGCAATGCCTGCCTGCGGGCCTTTGGCGCTGATGGCATCACGGTGCAGCAATTCAACGAAGCCGCGGGCGGGCAAGAGGTCTTTCACCTGCACTACCATATCCTGCCCCGCCATGAGGGCGACAAGCTGCGCCCGCCCGGTGTCCAAGGTGACATGGACCGGATTCGCGAACAGGCCGATGCGATTGCAGCGGCGCTCGGGACAGGGTAACCCCGCCAAACTTACGTCGCAGCGGACAACGAAAAGGTCGTTTTAGCCAAGTTTCCAAGGGAGCTTGGCCGCAAGAGCTTGCCCAATGGTCGCAAGCCTCTATCCTTTGCGCACGGATGAGAAAAACAGAAGCCGCGTTCTGCGTGGTGATCTGTCATCAAAGAGGGAACAGATTATGAGCGATACAAATTCGCATGGCATCCCCGAGCCTGAGGGCAAGGCGGATGTCATCAATACCGATTATGAAATCGGTCAAGACAATATCGAGCGGCAGATCGGGCCGTTCGGGCTGGATATTCACAACCCGGTCTTTCTGATTTCGGGGATCGCGGTGGTGATCTTCGTCTTTTACACCATTGCATTGCCAGAGCAGGCCGCTGCGATCTTCTCGGCCATGTTCAACTTTACGACCAAGAACTTTGATTGGTTCCTGATCGGCGCTGCCGATTTGGTGGTGATCTTTGCGCTTTTGCTGATTGTCACGCCTTTCGGCAATGTCCGTCTTGGCGGCAATGAGGCGGTCGCGGATTATACCTATCTGGGCTGGTTCGCGATGCTTTTCGCCGCGGGCATGGGCATCGGGCTGATGTTCTACGGCGTGTCCGAGCCGCTGACGCATTTCTCGACCTCCATGGGCGAAACCACGACAGAGAACGGTTTGCGCACCGATTGGGCCCCTCTGGGCGCGGCAACGGGTGATGAGGCCGGCTCGCTCCGCCTAGGCATGGCGGCGACGATCTATCACTGGGGTCTGCACCCTTGGGCGATCTACGCGGTCGTTGCGCTGGCGCTGGCGTTGTTCACCTATAACAAAGGTCTGCCGCTGACGATCCGCTCGGCCTTCTACCCGGTTCTGGGCGAACGGGTTTGGGGTTGGCCCGGACACATCATCGACATCATCGCGGTCTTTGCCACGCTCTTTGGTCTGGCCACCTCGCTGGGGCTGGGCGCGACGCAGGCGAACGCGGGCTTGAACGAGCTGTTCGGGATCCCGATTGGCACCACCTCCGAGGTCGTTCTGATCTCGCTCATCACTGCCGTGGCGCTGATTTCGGTGCTGCGCGGCCTTGATGGCGGCGTGAAGGTGCTGAGTGAGATCAACATGGGGCTGGCCGCCTTGCTGGCGCTGTTCACCTTGATCGTCGGGCCAACTGTGTTCCTACTGACCTTCTTCTGGGACTCGCTGGTGGCTTACATTGAGTATCTGCCCGCGCTGGCAAATCCCTTTGGCCGCGAAGACGTGAACTTCTCCCAAGGGTGGACGGCGTTCTACTGGGCGTGGTGGATCAGCTGGTCACCTTTCGTCGGCATGTTCATCGCCCGCGTCAGCCGGGGCCGCACCGTGCGCGAATTCATCGTTTGCGTTCTGTTGATCCCGTCGCTCGTCTGTGTGCTGTGGATGTCGATCTTTGGCGGCACCGCGATCCATCAGGTGCTGAACGACGGCTACACCGCAGCCCAAGATGCGGGCCTGCCGCTGCAGCTGTTCAAGATGCTGGACGCGCTTCCGCTGGCCTCGATCACCTCTTTCATCGGCATCGTGCTGGTGGTGGTGTTCTTCGTCACCTCGTCGGACTCCGGTTCGCTGGTCATCGACACGATCACCGCAGGCGGCAAGGTCGACGCGCCGGTGCCACAGCGGGTGTTCTGGTGCATCTTTGAAGGTGCCGTGGCCATCGCTCTGCTGATCGGCGGCGGCTTGGCGGCGCTGCAATCCATGGTGATCTCTACCGGGTTGCTGTTCACGCTGCTGCTGCTGTTCATGTGCTTCTGCATTTTCCGCGGCCTGCAGGACGAGCGTAAAATTCGCTAAGCTCCACAGGCAGTGCGACACCAACAACGGCGGCTCCTCGGGGCCGCCGTTTCCTTTGGGCGCTTGACCTTCGTCGCGCAGCGGTGGACCTTCGCGCCATGCATATTGATTCCGACTGGGTCCGCGCCCAATTCCCCGCCTTCGCCGAGCCGAGCCTTCAGGGGCAGGCCTTTTTCGAGAACGCCGGTGGGTCTTACACCTGCCGCCAAGTGATTGACCGGTTGCATCGCTTTTACACCCAGCGAAAGGTGCAGCCCTACGCCCCCTACGCGGCCAGCCGCCTTGGCGGAGAGGAGATGGACGAGGCCCGCACCCGCATGGCCGCGATCCTCGGCGTGACACCGGAAGAGCTGAGCTTCGGCCCCTCGACCACGCAAAACACCTACGTCTTGGCACAGGCCTTCGGCCAGATGCTGCAGCCCGGTGAGGCGATCGTCGTGACCAACCAAGACCATGAGGCCAACACCGGCCCATGGCGGCGGCTGGCCGAGCGGGGGATCGAAATCCGTGAATGGCAGATCGACCCAGAGACCGGGCATCTGGATCCGGCCAAGCTGGAAGATCTGTTGGACGAGAAGGTCAGGCTGGTCTGTTTTCCCCATTGCTCCAACGTGGTGGGGGAAATCAACCCGGTGACCGAGATCACGGCGCTGGCCCATGCCGCTGGCGCCTTCGTCTGCGTTGACGGTGTGTCTTATGCCCCCCACGGCTTTGCCGATGTCGGGGTGCTGGGGCCGGATATCTACCTCTTTTCCGCCTACAAGACCTTTGGGCCGCATCAGGGCGTCATGGTTATCCGCCGGGCGCTGGCGAAACTGCTGCCGAACCAAGCGCATCACTTTAACGGCGATGTGCTTTATAAGCGGTTCACCCCAGCGGGCCCGGATCACGCACAGATCGCGGCCAGCGCAGGCATGGCGGATTATATCGACGCTTTCCACGCTCACCACATCGGCGGCAGCGCCGATGCGACGGCGCGCGGTGTCGCCGTGCATGATGCGATGCGGGCCCACGAGACGGCTTTGCTGCAACCGCTGCTGGACGCCATGGCGGCGCGGAATTCCGTGCGGTTGATCGGCCCGAGCGATGCAGAAAAACGTGCGCCGACCGTGGCGCTGGCGCTTGACCGGCCCGGTTTAGACGTGGCGCAGGTGCTGGCCGAGCGGGGCATCATGGCGGGCGGCGGCACCTTCTATGCGGGCCGGGCGCTTGGCGCGATGGGGGTGGAGGACAGCAAGGGCGTGCTGCGGCTAAGCTTCACCCATTACACCACCAAGGACGAGATGGATAAACTGCTGAACGCACTGGATGATCTGCTCTGAGCCTTGACCCCGACGCGGGGGCGCTATGTTTCGGGGTCAAGCCAGGAGCAAGACCCCGAACGTGAGTGAAAATTCCCCGATTATCATGTGGTTCCGCCGCGATCTGCGGCTGAGCGATCAGCCCGCTTTGGCGGCGGCCTGCAAGACGGGCCGCCCGGTGATCCCGCTTTTCATCCATGACGACCAGTCAGAGGCTCTGGGGGCCGCACCGAAGTTTCGGCTGGGGCTGGCGCTGGCCTGTCTGGGGGAGACGCTTGCAGAAAAGGGCAGCCGCCTGACCCTGCGGCGCGGGGATGCGCTGGACGTTCTGCGCGATGTGATCAGGCAAACCGGGGCAGGGGCAGTGTACTGGAGCCGCCTTTATGATCCCGCCGCGATCGACCGCGATACCAAGGTCAAAGATGCGCTGAAAGAGGAGGGCATCGAGGCCAGCAGCTTTGCCGGACACCTGATGTTCGAGCCTTGGACGGTCGAGACCAAGACCGGCAGTTTTTACAAGGTTTTCACCCCCTATTGGAAATCCGTCCGTGGCCGCGATGTGGCAGACCCTTTGGCGACCCCAAGCGAGACTGCAGCGCCCAAAGACTGGCCCGAGAGTGACGCCTTGGACGATTGGCAGATGGACGCCGAGATGCAGCGCGGGCGTGATATCGTGCGCCCCTTTGTCCGTCTGGGCGAGGCCGCTGCGCAGGCGCGGCTGGGGGCCTTCATCGCGCATATCGTCGAAGGCTATGATGAAAGCCGCGACATGCCGAGCGAAGACGGCACCTCTGCACTGTCGGAAAACCTCTCTTTAGGCGAAGTCAGTCCGGCGCAATGCTGGCATGCCGGTCAGCGGGCGATGCAAGAAGGCAAGCGCGGGGCAGAGACCTTCCTGAAAGAACTCGCGTGGCGCGAGTTTGCCTATCATCTGATGTACCACATGCCGCGCATCCTTGACCAAAACTGGCGCGAGGAATGGCAGGCTTTCCCGTGGAACGAGGATGAGCGCCGCGCTGAAGTCTTGGCGTGGAAACAGGGGCGCACCGGCGTGCCCTTTGTCGATGCCGCCATGCGCGAGTTGCAGGTGACCGGACGAATGCACAACCGGGGCCGCATGATCGTGGCGAGCTATCTGACCAAACACCTCATGTGCCACTGGCGCATCGGCCAAAAGTGGTTCGAAGAGCACCTGATCGATTGGGATCCGGCCAATAACGCGATGGGCTGGCAATGGGCCGCAGGCTCTGGCCCCGATGCCACGCCCTTCTTCCGCATCTTCAATCCTGAGACCCAGCTTGATCGGTTCGACAAGGGCCGAGACTATACCCGCCGCTGGATCGCCGAGGGCCGCGCGAAGCCAAGCAAGGATGCGCTGGCCTATTTCGGTGCAATCCCGCGCCGCTGGGGCATCAGCCCGGATGACGACTATCCCGACCCGATCGTCGATCTTTCGGAAGGGCGCGAACGGGCGCTTGATGCCTACCGCAATCGTGATTTTTAAATTTTTGCGAAACAACAGCCTGCGGTTACAGTAGGCGCCAAGAACAAGAACGGAACCGAGGTATGAAGCTGACGACAACCGAGGGGCAGAAGGGTCTGCCGCGCTATTTCCCACAGGTCTTTGCCATGGCGCAGGCGATGCAGCATGGGCGGGTCGACTTCGTCTTGCCCGATGGCCGCGCGTTCCGGGCCGAAGGGGCCAAACCCGGCCCGGTGGCCGAGGTGCATATCCACAACGATGACCTCTTTGCCCGGTTGATCCGCGAGGGCGATCTGGGCTTTTGTGACGCATACCTTGACGAATGGTGGTCAACGCCGGACCTCCAAGCCTTCATGGATTTGGTGCACGCGGGGAACGAGACGGTTTACGACGGATTCCCCGGCCAAGGGCTGCTGCGTCAGTTTGAAAAGTTCCGCTTCTGGCTGCAACGCAACAACCGCAAGCAGGCCAAACGCAACATCAGCAAGCACTATGATCTGGGCAATGAGTTCTACGGGCTCTGGCTGGATGAGACGATGACCTATTCCTCGGCTATGTTCGAGGACGGCGCGCAGATGTCGCTAGAGGCCGCGCAGACCGCCAAATACAAATCCATGGTCGATCAGATGGGGGTTCAACCGGGCGATCACGTGCTGGAAATCGGCTGTGGCTGGGGCGGTTTCGCAGAATATGCTGCAGCCGAACGGGGCCTGCATGTTACCGCCCTTACGATCAGCGCCGAGCAATATAAATACGCGGTGGACCGGATCGAGAAAGCCGGGCTATCAGACCGTGTTACGTTTAAACTGCAAGACTATCGCGATGAGCGCGGGCTCTATGACGGCATCGCCAGTATCGAGATGTTCGAGGCGGTAGGCGAGCAATATTGGCCGATCTATTTCGAGACCGTCCGCCAGAGGCTGAAGCCCGGACGCGCAGCCACGCTACAGATCATCACCGTCGATCACGCCCGCTGGGATGTTTACAAGCGCGGCGTGGATTTCATTCAGAAATACATCTTTCCGGGCGGCATGTTGCCCAGCCCCAAGGTGCTGCGCGAGCAGGTGGAACGCGCCGGTCTGGTGGTCGACCGCTCGGTCGAGTTCGGCAAGAGCTATGACATCACGCTGCGCCGCTGGCATGAGACCTTTAACGCAAAATGGGATCAGATCACCGCGCTTGGCTTTGACGAACGCTTTCGCCGGATGTGGAATTTTTACCTCACTTCCTGTGCCGCGACATTTGACAGTGGCAATTGCGACGTGACGCAGATTACGGTACGGCGACCTGTGTGACCGCCCCTGCGGTCCATTCCCGCAAGGAGCCGGAAAATGCCGACTGGTGCACGACTTATGGCAGCGATCTCACTCGCGGTGCTGGCCTTTGTCCTGTCGGGCATGGTGGTGCCCCTGATGCCAGAAAGCACGGATTTCGGGTATTTCCTGCCGCTGAACGTCCTTCTTGGCCTTGTGGTGGGCTGGCGTGTGATGGGCAAGCGCGCCGGGCGCGGCGTGGTGGCCGCGATCAACAACGGGTTGGCCGGGGTCTTTGTGCTGATGCTCTGGGCGATTTTCTTGCAGGCAGCGAATGAGATGGTCCGTCTGGCCCTGCGCAACCGCTATGACGACCCATTCGAAGCTATCGTTGCCGTGTTCCAGATCGGCGCGGAGTTCGGGGTGACGATTGCCACACTTCCCATCGGTGTGGCGCTTGTCGTAGGGGCTGTGATCACAGGTCTTTTGACCGAATTTGCTTTTAACCGTTGGTCCTGATCCCCATGCGACATCTGTTTATCTACGGCACCCTGCGGCATTTGCCGCTTTTGGAATTTGTGCTTGGCCGTTCTGCCGGAGCGATTGACCTGCGGCCTGCGACCTTGCCGGGCTACCGCGTCTCAGCCGCCGCCGAAGGGCCGTTTCCCACGATTGAGACATGCGAGGCCGCGCAGGCCGAAGGGCTGCTGGTTCAAGGGCTGAGTGCGGATGATTTTGCCCGGCTCGATTTCTATGAAGGCGCCTTTGACTATGATCTGGTGCCGGTGACGCTGGCAGACGGGCAGGCGGCAGAGGTCTATCTGCCGCAACCGGGGCGCTGGACGGGTGAGGGGCCGTGGTCGCTTGAGGCATGGGAGGCCGATTGGGCTGCGCTGTCGTGCCACGCGGCGCGCGAGGTGATGAGCTATATGGGCAAGCGCCCCCGCGCCGAGGTCGACGCGATGTTCCCGATGATACGCCGCCGCGCCCACCAACAGGTGCTGGCTGAAACGGGCGCGCATGATCCGCTGGCCCTCGACGGTAAGATTGAGATTACCGGCCGAGATCGCGTTTACGCAAAGTTCTTTGCCCTTGATGAAATTTCCCTCCGCCATGAGACCTTCGACGGTGCCATGTCCGAAGAGATCGACCGCGCGGTCTTTGTCAGCACCGATGCGGCATTGGTGCTGCCTTATGACCCTGCACGCGACCGCGTGCTGCTGGTTGAGCAGATCCGCATGGGCCCTTTGGCACGGGGCGATCACACTTGCTGGCAGTTGGAACCCATCGCGGGCCATATTGATCCCGGTGAGACACCGCAGGCTGCCGCGCGACGCGAGGCGCTTGAAGAGGCGGGGATCACATTAGGTGCCTTGGAACCCGTAGGAAACGTCTATGCCTCTCCCGGCAATGCGACGGAATTCTTTCACATTTTCGTGGGATTGGTGGATTTGCCGGATCATATCATCGGCACGGGCGGTTTGGCCTCAGAGGGTGAGGATATACGGTCGCATTTGATGTCCTTTGACGATCTGATGGCCTTGGCCGACGCGCAGGCGCTTGCCAATGCGCCATTGGTGGCAAGCGCCTATTGGCTGGCCCGCCACCGCGAACGCTTGAGGTCCGAGAGCGCGACAGCTAAACCGGACGGAACATGAACTGGGGGCAAACATGCAGGTTGCAAAAGATCTGGCCGAGGCCATTGGAAACACACCGCTGATCCGGCTGCGCGGCGCGAGCGAAGAAACCGGCTGCGAAATCTTCGGCAAAGCGGAATTCATGAACCCCGGTCAGTCGGTCAAGGACCGCGCGGCGCTGTTCATCATTCGCGACGCCATTGCACGGGGCGAGTTGAAGCCCGGCGGCACCATTGTCGAAGGCACGGCGGGCAACACCGGCATCGGGCTTGCGCTTGTGGGCGCGTCGATGGGGTTCAAAACCGTTATCGTAATTCCTGAGACCCAGTCGCAGGAAAAGAAAGACATGCTGCGGCTTGCCGGTGCCGAACTGGTGCAGGTGCCTGCGGCCCCTTACAAAAACCCCAACAACTTTGTTCGCTATTCCGAGCGTTTGGCCAAGGAACTGGCCAAGACCACGCCCGAAGGGGTGATTTGGGCCAACCAGTTCGACAATACCGCCAACCGTCAGGCGCATATTGAGACGACAGGCCCCGAGATCTGGGAACAGACTGGTGGCAAAGTGGATGGTTTCTGCTGTGCGGTCGGCTCTGGCGGTACGCTGGTTGGTGTGGCCATGGCGCTGCAGCCCAAGGGCGTAAAGATCGCACTGGCCGACCCCGATGGCGCGGCACTGCACAATTACTACACCGGAGGCGAGTTGAAGTCCGAAGGCAGTTCCATTGCCGAAGGCATCGGGCAGGGGCGGATCACCGCGAACCTCGAAGGCTTCAAGCCGGACTATTCTTATAACGTCTCTGACGAAGAGGCCCTGCCGGTGGTCTTTGACCTGCTGGAAAACGAAGGGCTCTGCCTTGGCGCTTCTTCTGGCGTGAACGTCGCAGGCGCCATGCGCATGGCGAAAGAAATGGGGCCGGGGCATACGATCGTCACCGTGCTTTGTGACTTTGGCACGCGCTATCAATCTAAGCTCTTTAATCCAGAGTTCCTGCGCGAGAAGGGGCTGCCGACGCCCGGCTGGCTTGATGCCGCGCCACAATCCATTCCAGGTGTTTTCGAGGATACATGACCCAAATGCTCCGCTTCGCCCTCGGCCTTACCGCGTTGCTGGTCTGGCTGACCGGCGCTGCTGTCGCACAAGAACCGGTCCTGCCGGATTTTGACCAATGGGAATCCGTCGCCTCTTCTGCTGAAGAAGCAATCGACGCGGCAGAGACCACAGAGACCATGCTTGAGGTGCAGCGCGCCCGGCTGGTGGATTATCGCGCGGAATTCGACGCCGCCCGAAACTTGAACGCAGCGCGGATCAACGCGCTGCGGGAACAATTGGCCGCCCTCGGCACCCCGCCAGAAGGCGAAGGGGCCGAACCGGAATCGCCCGAAGTTGCCGCCAACCGCGAAGAATTGAACCGACAGCTCAACACCCTGTTGACGCCGGTTCAGCGGGCGGAAGCGGCCTACCTACGCGCCGATGCGCTGATCGGTCAAATCGACGTGGCTCTGCGCGAACGTCAGACCGAACAGTTGATGGAGGTCGTGCCCACGCCGCTCAACCCGGTGCACTGGCGCACGGCGATCGACGACTTGGCCACCGCCGCCGGTGAAATCGCCGCCGAAGCGCCGGATGATGCCGATACAGCGCGCCGCAGTCTGCGGTCCTCTCTACCCGCGGTACTGGGGCTCACCATACTCGGCTTGGTGCTGATTTTTCGCGGTCACCACTGGTCAACAGCGATCGTGGGACGGCTCCAGCAGTTCGGCGCGCGCGGCTTTGGCATCTGGCGCTTCGTCGTTTCGCTTTTGCGGATCATCCTGCCCACGGTCGGACTGGTCTTGCTGGCCATGGCCGTACTGGCGACCGATTGGCTGGGGCCGCGCGGCTCTGCCTTGGTGCAGCTTATCCCGGTGATCGGCGGTGCGATGCTGGGCGTTCGCTGGGTGGCCGAGCGGGTGTTTTCGCGCGATGATGACGAAGCGTTGATCCTGCTGCCATCGGCCGAGCGCAAGGCGGTTCGTTTCTACGTTAGCATTATCACCGTCACCGTGATCTTGGGCGCTATCATCACAGCCATTTTCGACGGTCAACAACCGGCAGAGACAACCGAAGCCGTGCTGCGCCTGCCTGTGATGCTGCTCAGCGCCTTTGCCCTGTTCCGCATCGGTCGCATTCTGCACGGCCATAGCGATCCGGTGGCGGAGGAAGCCCCGGCCTCTGAAGAGCCGCGCGTTTCGACCCTTAGCCGCGTGGTGCGCGGTCTGGGCTTGGGCGCGATGATCGTGGCCGTGGTGGCACCGCTTTTGCTGATCAGTGGCTATTACAACGCCGCCGTGTCACTGCTGCCGCCTTACGTCACGACGCTGGTCCTCTTGGGACTGGTGATGACGCTGCAACGCTTCTTGGCGGATGTTTACGGTGCGATGACCGGGCAGGGCGTGCAGGCGCGTGATGCGCTGATGCCGGTGTTCTTTGGCCTGATCCTACTGCTGCTCTCGCTGCCGGTGATGGCTTTGGCATGGGGCGCGCGGGTCACCGATCTGACCGAGCTTTGGGCGCTGTTCAGCCGAGGCTTCGCCTTTGGCGAGACCCGGATCCGTCCGACGGACTTCCTGTCTTTCGCGGTGATCTTTGTGATCGGCTATGCCGCCACGCGCCTCATTCAAGGTGCGCTGCGCAGCAACGTCCTGCCAAAAACGCGGATGGACATCGGCGGGCAGAACGCCATCGTTTCGGGGATTGGCTATGTCGGTATCTTCCTCGCCGCACTGCTCGCCATCACCGGGGCCGGGATCGACCTTTCCGCGCTTGCCTACGTCGCCGGTGCGCTCTCGGTCGGTATCGGTTTCGGTCTGCAAAACGTGGTGTCGAACTTCGTGTCGGGGATCATCCTGTTGATCGAACGCCCGATCTCCGAAGGCGATTGGATCGAGGTGGGCGGCCAAATGGGCTATGTGCGCGACATCTCGGTGCGCTCGACAAGGATCGAGACCTTTGATCGCACCGATGTCATCGTGCCCAATGCCGATCTGATCAGCGGCACGGTCACCAACTACACCCGTGGCAATACCGTGGGCCGCCTGATCGTGCCCGTGGGCGTGGCTTACGGCACTGATACCAAACGGGTGGAGGGCATCTTGCAAGAGATTGCCCAAGCGCAGCCCATCGTGCTGACCAACCCGCCGCCCGCGGTGCTGTTCCTGAACTTCGGTGCCGACGCGCTGGAATTCGAGGTCCGCTGTTACCTGCGGGATGTCAATTGGATGATGAAGGTCAAGAACGACATCAACCATGCCATCGCCGCGCGTTTCAACGAAGAAGGAATCGAAATTCCCTTTGCTCAGCGTGATCTCTGGCTCCGCAATCCTGAGGCTTTGAAAAGCGATGCCACGCCCGCGCAGGACGAGGGCAGCGAAAATGCGGAGCCGCAGGCATGACAGGCGAATTGTTTCGAGAGGAAGCCTATCTGCGCGACGCGCCGGCCCGCGTGGCGGCCCATACGCCAGAGGGCGGGGTGATCTTGGACAAGTCCCTGTTCTACCCCACTGGGGGCGGCCAGCCGGGCGACAGTGGCTGGCTGACATGGGACAAACAGGAACTCTCCATCGCCACCACCGTGCGCGACCGTGACAGTGGCCGCATCGCGCTGGTTCCGGCCGAGCCGCGTGCCCTGCCGCCCGTCGGGGCCTATGTGACCCAAGAGCTCGACTGGGACCGGCGCCACAAACATATGCGCGTGCATACGGCGCTGCATCTGTTGTCGGTCGTGATACCGCATCCGGTGACGGGGGGGCAGATCTCGGCCAGCCATGGACGGCTTGATTTCAACATGCCCGATGCGCCCCAAGACCGGGCCGAGCTGGAAGAGGCGCTGAACCACTTCGTCTCTCTGGACGCGCGGGTGAGCGAGGATTGGATCACCGAAGCGGAACTTGATGCGGCCCCGGAACTGGTCAAAACCATGTCCGTCGCGCCGCCGCGTGGGCGGGGTGACATTCGTCTGATCCGCATTGGTGACGCGCAAGACCCCATCGACTTGCAGCCTTGTGGCGGCACCCATGTGGCCCGAACCGGCGAAATCGGCGCGCTTCGCCTTGGAAAGATTGAGAAAAAGGGCCGGTTGAACCGCCGGGTCTATGTCCATCTGGGCGGTTAGATAAATTTATCTGTCTTGGGGGGATTTCGCTCTTGCAACTCACTGTCCCCCCAAGCTAAACCGCGCATCAACGGAGCGGTGGCCGAGTGGTCGAAGGCGCACGCCTGGAAAGTGTGTAGGCGGGAGACCGTCTCCAGGGTTCGAATCCCTGTCGCTCCGCCATTTTCCCTTTTTTGAGAGTATAGTCTTTCAGCCCTTTAGGGCCGTTCGCGGGTGCATGCAAGAAAGCCCGGCACCTCTCGGTCCGGGCCTTCTCAGTCCTATTCACGATGCCTCAGCGGGAGTCGTTACCCGCGCCAAAACCGCCATAGGCAAAACCTTCGCCCAAGCTGCCCTGCAGGCCGTTGGTTGAGAAGGTGGCGACAGGCGCACGTTCGTCCGAGAATGTTTCTAGCCGAAGGTCTGCGGCGCGGTCGTTGGGACGGGTGGCACCGGCCTGCTCAGCGTGCATCACATCAGCAGTGACGGAAGTATCGAGCCGCAGGTCTTCGTAGCGGGTCGACTGACCGGCAAAGCTGGCAGTGGCGATCAGAGTGGCGGCGGCGGTTGCGATAAAAAGTTTCATTTTCAAGTCCTTTCAGGATTGGGAAAGGGCGGCGGCTTACTCGCTCTGGGGAGAGGCGGGGAGGTCGGGAGGCCCGTTCGATACAATGATATTAAAGGGTGACAGAGGGCTGTTACAAAGCAACTCGGTTCACCGCGCTGTGTTGAGGCGAGACGCCGCGCGATTGAATCGTAACAATCGGCAGGAATCTACCAACGCACTGTTTAATATGTATTTTTTTCTAGATCGAAACCTTTGATGCGCACTGCAAGCAGGGGCCAGATGCCCCCTTCAAGCCATGTTACAGACCCGTCGCAGGAACGTGTCCCACGCCACTGCATGGCCTGCTCCTCCGCCCGTGTAGAATGTTTCAATCATTAGGGTTGGTTTGGCGACAGAAAAAAGCCCGAAGCGGATTTTCTCCGCTCCGGGCTTTTGGTTTTTACTGCGGGATCGCTTAGCCCAGCGGCTCGTAAAGCACCACGCGGGTGTTCATCGGTACCCGGTCGTAAAGCTCGGCCATCTGGTCGTTCACCAGACGGGCGCAGCCGTTGGAGACGCGCTTGCCCAGCGTGCTGGGATCGTTGGTGCCATGGATCCGCAGAAAGGTGTCGCCGCGCTCTTCGGTAAAGAGGTAGAGGCCCCGAGACCCTAGCGGGTTGTCCAGACCGCCCTCCATACCATCGGCGTATTTCTCGTACTTTTCCGGTTCGCGGTCGATCATATCCGGCGTTGGCGTCCAGCTTGGCCATTCTTTCTTGGCGCCCACGTAGAACTCACCGGATTCGTAGAGACCGGGGCGACCGACGCCCACGGTATAGCGCCACGCCATATTGTCGGGCAGCGTCCAGTAGAGCGCGAAGTTATCGGGATCGACGTGGATCTCATAGGGCGGGGCACCCGCCGCGATTGGCACTTTGCGCGGCATCATCTCTGGCGGCACATCATAGTTCGGCATTTCCTTGGGTGGATGCGCCAATGCGGGCGTGGCGAGGCCGCCGCTGAATGCTGCGCCGCTGGCTGCGATACCGGTGATGAAATGTCGTCTTCTCATTGCGTCGTTCCCCTATTCTTCAATCTCGTGTTGAAGGGGAAACCGTTTCGGGGCCGGGCTGTTCCATCCTTATGGCGGGATCACAAACTGTTGTAGCTTTCCAACAGCGCTTTAGGCCGACAGCCTTTCAATCACGCCCTGCGCCCAACGGTCGGCGGATTGGCCAAAGCAATCATGCAGCGAATCCACTGCCGTCACGCTGCCAAGCGCCAAACGGCCCAAGAGGCAAAGGCCGGGAATGGGCTGTCCGCCTTGGTCACACAGGGTGCCGTCAGGCGCAATCGCCGCAGCCAAATCGGTTGAGACCGGCGCGAGGAGGTCCTGCGTGATAAGGTCGGGCAGGGGCGGGCCCTTGATTTGGGAGAGGTCTGGCGCGGGAAGCACCGCGTCGATAATAACTGAGACTTTCGCCTCCCGCCCTTCTGAGCTGAGGGTCCAACCTTGCTCTGTCTCCGCGATTTCGGGGTTCATGGAAAACGCCAGATCAACCAATCCCGCGTCGATCAAGGCCAGTAGTTCCCGCGCCGACGACAGGGGCGGCCCGTAAGAATACCGCTTCAGCCCCTCGTCGAAGTCTATCAATCGCTTTGCCGTCTCCGGGGATGCGTGGCCCGGATTGAAGGCCGCGCGCCATTGATCCTGCCATTTGCGCCAAACCTGCCCAAGCGCGTAGCCGGGGCTTGACGCAACCTCTCCGGCGGCCAGGTTTATCCCATAGCGCAGGGCGTCCATCGGGGGTAGACGGTCCTGCGCACCGGGGTCTGACCATTCCGTTTCCAGCCAGTCCGAGATCTGCGCCTCGCTCACATTCTGCGGCCCAAGGATGCGGGCCACCACGGGCACCAAGGCCGCTGAGATAAGCGAGGGCGCCACCTCAGGCCCCGCGCTGACCGCTGCCGTGGCGGCTTGGGTGAAATGGGCGGTCTCCTCCGGTGATGGCTCGAAAAGCGCGTCGAGGGCGGCATTTCCCGGTTTGGGGAAAGGCGGCTGACCGTTGAGCGAGAAGGGCAGAATGCGGCGAGGCTCCCGGCCCGAGGCGTGATAGCCCGCCGCATCGAAACCGCCGCCCTGCGCCTTGGTCAGGCTGCGCAGCACGTCATAGGTCGACAGACCCAAGCCCCGGATGGCGACTTGCTTGCCCTGCCAGCCCGCCGCCATTTCAGCAAGCGCTGCCGCAGGATAAGCCTGCGCGACCTCCGCCTTGGTCTGCGCCGCGTGATCTTGCCAACCGGCCCATTGCGCGTCCGCCTTTACGGGCGGCTGGCCGAGGGTGAGAAGGACCTCATCATAGACCACCTCCGCGCCAGACGTCGGATCGACACGCCAGCCCGAACCTTTCCGAGAGATCCGCGAGACTTGGGCCGGGATCAGCCTGAGCGTCGCGCCGGTTTTCTTAAAACCCTGTGCAAAAAGATCCTCCCAACGCGCGTTCAGGTAGCGACCCATATCGGCGCGGGATGGGAAACTGTCGGGATCGATGGGCCTGTCTTGCCAATCCGCAAAGCGCCCCACGGTCGCTCCTTGCGGCGGCCGGATGGCGATATCGCGGTATGGGATGTTGAGCAGACAATAGGCCGGCTCTGATGGGGCGAAGTTTGGTCCGGCGGCGGGGTAGGGGCCGGGCTCGTAAATATCAATCTGCACGCGGCGGTCGGTGGACTTAAGGCGCTGCGACAGGGCCTCCAACGCGCCAAGGCCCCGTGGCCCGAATCCGATCACCGCAATTCGCGCTGTACCCTTTGCCTGCATGCCACCCCCCCGGCCTTATTCCAGCGCGACCGTAGAGCCGCGCCATGGCAGGGGAAAGCCCGCGCGCACCAAAAGCACCTAACAAAAAAGGCACCCGAAGGCGCCCTTAACAAATCACTCATTTCACCGGAGAGGCTGCGATCAGCCGCCCCAGCTGCGCACCGAGCCGCAGTCCATATGGGTGAAGTTGGAGCCGGAGTAGCGCCCAACACCGCCGCCGCCGCAGGCCATCGCAGCACGGGCCACCTGATGCACCGAGCGCGATGCGAGGCGCAGGTCAGCGGCCTGACCTTTGAGGTGCAGCGAGTTCTTGGCCACACCGCTAGAGCGAGAGCGCAACATCGCGTTGGTTTTTGGGCTGCGGTAGCCGGACAGGAGCATATAAGGCTCATTCACATCCAGCAGGTTATGCGACGCGGCCATGATATCCACGGTACGCAGGTCCATGTTGGTGACCTCATCCGTCCGCCAATCGCGCATGAAGTGGTTGATCTCGGCAAAGGCGTCTTTGATATAGTGACCTTCGATCCAATAGATCATGTCCAGCCGTTCGCCTGTGCGGCCGGAGAACATGCGGATGCGGCGAATATCGCCAGCGCCACGCAGAAAACCTGCCGCGTTAGAGAAGGTGGGAGCTGCTGCAACGGTGGTTGCTGCGAATGCACCCAGAAGGGCGCGTCGGGTCATACCCGAGGAGCTTGTGCCTGTCATGTGTCTCTGTCCCGTCGTCTGCCTAAGTTACCCAAGATGTTACATGGGCCATTCATCTCATCCCCAGATGCAACATTGTTATTGCATAGCGGGAAAATCTGACCAAGGGCTGAATCGGAAAGGTTCCCGAGAGGTACAAATTTAGGCAATTTTTTGCGCAATGCGGTTAAAAAACCCAATGTTTACAGGAAAAACCGATGCCCGATGCGCACAAATCGTTACGGGTTTTTCCTGCGAACGGAAATTTGAATGGACTTGCGCGTAGTATTATTGGCAAACCGGGCAGGCAATAGGCCCGCTCGGCGGCAATGGTATATTTACGGGGAACGACATGGGATTCAGCGCGACATTTTCACGGCATCTGCCCAAACTTATCGCGGGGCTGGCCCTGATGATTACGGCGTTGGTCTTTGCCGTTCCCGCCACGGCGCAGGTCACTGCTTTCAAACAGGCGGTCGCCGAGGCCGCCGCGCAAGACGATGATATCGCCGCTTTCTACCGCGAAAATGACTACGCCGCGATCTGGACAGGCGCCGCCGAAGAACACCGTGCGCGCCGTTCGGAACTGCTGCGGGCGATCACCACGGCGGATGACCACGGCCTGCCGGTGACGCGCTATAACCCCGATGCCGTTCTGGACATGCTGCGCAACGCGCAGACCCCGCGCGACCGGGGATTCGCCGAAGTTGAACTGAGCCGCGTCTTTCTGCGCTACGCCCGCGACATACAGACCGGCGTGCTGATCCCCAAACGGATCATCAGCCAGATCGTGCGTGAAATCCCTTACCGTGACCGCAAGACCTATCTGCAAGACCTGCCCAAATCCACTCCCGCTGCTTATTTCCGCGCCCTGCCGCCGCGCAGCCTTGAGTATAATGCGCTGCTTAAAGAAAAGATCGCGATGGAAAAGCTGCTGTCGCAGGGCGGTTGGGGCCCGTCGGTTCCCGCGGGCAAGCTTGAGCCGGGCGATACTGGCAATGATGTGATCGCACTGCGCAACCGTCTTATCGCCATGGGCTATCTGGAGAGGTCCAACGCCGTTGGCTATGACGCCAGCCTCACCGATGCCGTGCGCCAGTTCCAAGAAGCCCATGGGCTGAACACCGATGGTGTCGCAGGTCCGGCCACGATGAAGCAGATCAACATCGGCGTAGAGCAGCGGCTGCAATCGGTCATGGTGGCGCTGGAGCGCGAGCGGTGGTTCAACACCGACCGCGGCAAACGTCATATCCTTGTGAACATCCCCGACTTCTCGGCCAAGATCATCGACGATGGCAAGACCACCTTCCAGACCCGCTCGGTCGTTGGGGCAGCCCGCCAAGACCGCCCGACGCCGGAATTTTCGGATGTGATGGAGCATATGGTGGTGAACCCAAGCTGGTATGTGCCGCGCTCGATCATCGTTGGGGAATACCTGCCGCAGCTCAAGCGCAACTCCTATGCCGTGAACCATATTGAGATCACAGACAGCCGGGGCCGCAAGGTGAACCGGGGTGCGGTGAACTTCAACAAATACACCGCGCGGACCTTCCCCTTTGCCATGCGCCAGCCGCCCAGCAACACCAATGCTCTGGGTCTGGTGAAATTCATGTTCCCCAACAAGTACAACATCTACCTGCACGACACCCCAGCCAAGAGCCTGTTCGACCGCGATGTGCGGGCCTTCAGCCATGGCTGCGTGCGTCTGGCCGAACCGTTTGAGTTTGCCTATGCGCTGATGGCCCCGCAGTCTGCGGATCCCGAGGGCGAGTTTCAGGCCGTGCTGCGCAGCGGACGCGAGACCCGGATCGTCTTGGCAGAGCAGGTGCCCGTGCATTTGATCTACCGCACCGCCGTCACCAATGCCCGTGGCCATACCGAGTACCGCGATGACGTCTATGGCCGGGATGCGCTGATCTGGAACGCGCTCTCCAAGGCGGGGGTGGCCTTGCGCGGCGTTCAGGGGTAACTCTCGGGCGCGCAACAAGTAAGGGCCGCCCGAAATGACCTATAGTGTTCAGCAAATTGCCAAAGCCGTCGGCGCCACCGCCGAGGGCGACATCGAACTCATGGTCGGCGGCGTTGCCGAACCGGCCAGCGCCAAACAGGGTGAGATGGCGCTGGCGATGGACCCGCGCTATGCCAGCAGCCTTTCTGAGGGTGCCGCCGAGGTGGCGATGCTCTGGGAAGGCGCGGATTGGCGGGCACTGGGGCTGAAGGCCGCGATCCTGCCCAACCGCCCGCGCTATGCGCTTTCCGGCGTGACGCGCATGCTCGACAAAGGGCAGGGGTTCAAACCGGGCATCCATCCTACAGCCGTGATCGACCCCGAGGCCCTGCTTGGCGATGATGTCTCGGTCGGGCCGCTGGCGGTGATCTCTGCCGGGGCGCGGATTGGCGCGGGCAGCGTGATCGGACCCCTGTGTTTTGTCGGCGTGGATGCATCACTGGGCGAAGGCTGTTTCCTGCGTGAACATGTCAGCATCGGCGCGCGGGTCAGCATCGGGGCGCGTTTCATCGCCCAATCGGGCGTGCGCTTGGGCGGCGATGGCTTCTCTTTCGTGACGGCGGAACTTTCGACCGTGGAAAGCGCGCGGCAGACTTTGGGCGATCAGGGCGACGCCGCACCGCAGCCTTGGACCCGCATTCATTCGCTTGGCGCTGTGACCATCGGCGCGGATGTTGAGATGGGCATGGGCTCCACCATCGATAACGGCACCATCCGCGACACCCGCGTGGGCGATGGCACGAAAATCGACAACCTTGTCCACATCGGCCATAACGCGGTGATCGGCAAAAACTGTCTGCTTTGCGGGCAGGCCGGGGTCGGTGGTTCGACCCGTGTGGGCGACAATGTCGTGCTGGGCGGGCAGGTCGGTCTGGCCGATAACATCACCATCGGTGACCGGGTGATCGCGGGCGGCGGGACGGTTGTGTTGTCCAACGTGCCCGAGGGCCGGACCATGCTGGGCTACCCCGCTACACAGATGAGCAAGCAAACCGAAATCTACAAAGCGCTGCGCCGCTTGCCCAAACTGCTGCGTGATGTCGCAGCCTTGCAGAAGCTGGTTTCCAAAGCCGACAAGGCTGACTAAACCTGCCGCGGACATATGTGAGGGACGCCGCCATGAGCACTCAGGATCAGGTCATCACCATCCTCGCCGAACAGGCCATGATCGAGCCGGAGGATGTCGCGCTCGACAGCACGCTGGAGGATCTGGGCATCGACAGCATGGGGGTCGTCGAAAGCATCTTCGCCATTGAAGAGACGTTTGATATCAACGTGCCCTTCAACGCTAATAGCCCCAGCGAAAGCGATTTCGATATCTCGACCGTGCGCAGCATCGTCGCCGGGGTGGAGCGGCTGAATGAAAAGAGCTGAGCCCATGAAGAGAGTTGTCATCACCGGCGCCGGCACGATCAACGCTCTGGGCCTGTCGGTGCCAGAGACGCTCGCCGCGATGCGCGAAGGCAAATGCGGCATCGGCCCGCTTGAGTTCCGCGATGTGGAGCGGCTGGCCATCCGCATCGGCGGACAAGTGCGCGGGTTTGAGGCCGAAGGCCGCTATAACCGCCAGCAGATCGCGCTTTACGATCGGTTCACGCAATTCACCCTCACGGCCGCCCGCGAAGCGATTGAGCAGTCGGGGCTGACCTTCACCGATGAGTTGGCCGCCCGCGCCGGTGTGGTGCTGGGCACGGCGGGCGGTGGCGTGTCGACCTGGGACGACAATTACCGCGCCGTCTATGAAGAGGGCAAAAACCGGGTGCATCCCTTCGTGGTGCCCAAACTGATGAACAATGCCGCCGCCAGCCATGTCAGCATGGAATGGAACCTGCGCGGCCCGTCCTTCACCGTGTCGACCGCTTGCGCCTCGTCCAACCACGCCATGGCGCAGGCTTTCGCGATGGTCCGCTCCGGCATGAGCCCGGTGATGGTGACGGGCGGATCGGAATCCATGCTCTGCTTCGGCGGGGTGAAAGCTTGGGAAGGGCTGCGCGTGATGAGCCGCGATGCTTGCAGACCATTCTCGGCCAACCGCAACGGGATGGTGCAGGGCGAGGGCGCGGGGGTCTTTGTTTTCGAAGACTATGACCACGCGCGGGCACGGGGGGCCGAAATTCTTTGCGAGGTTGCGGGTTTCGCCATGACCTCGGATGCCAGCGACATCGTCATGCCCTCCAAGGCCGGGGCCGCGCGGGCCATGCAGGGGGCGCTGCAGGATGCGGGGATCAACCGCGAAGAGGTCGGCTATATCAATGCTCATGGCACCGGAACGGCGGCGAACGACAAGACCGAATGCGCCGCCGTGGCGGATGTTTTCGGCACCCATGCGGATCGCTTGATGATTTCCTCCACCAAGTCGATGCACGGCCATGTCATCGGCGGCACTGGCGCGGTTGAGCTTTTGGCCTGTATCATGGCGCTCCGCGATGGGGTGATCGCCCCCACCATCGGCTATGAAGAACCCGACCCGGAATGCGCGCTCGACGTGGTGCCCAATGAGGCGCGGGAGGCGCAGGTCGATGTGGCGCTCAGCAATGCCTTCGCCTTTGGTGGGATGAACGCCGTCTTGGCGCTGCGCCGCACCTGATCCCAGAACCGGCAACGAAAAATGCCGCACCCAACGTCGGGAGCGGCATTCAAACTCATGTCACCGGCAGTGTCTTACTGCTCGATCACCGACACTTCGTCATAGCCCGCGGTGAACCCGTCGAGCGAGAGTGTCAGCTTCACTTCTTGATCCGGGGCAAGGGCGGGCACGATGGTCAGCACCGCTTGCTTGCCGCGTTTGAAGGCGCCGATATCGGCATCGGTCAGACCCATGCGCACATAGCAGCCCACCGGGTTGCAAAAGGCATAGGGATAGCGGCGGGCTTTGCCACCGTCGACCGACAGGGTCAACTGCGCGGGCAGGGCAGTCTCAAGCGGGACAACAACCGTGGCACCGGCTTTGGCTTGACCACCATCAGGCAGACGGAAAAGCGAGACTTCGGCAACCGGCGCGCCTTCGCCATCCGCAAGGAGCTGGTACATCTGGCAGGGGTCGACCTCTTCCTCGGTCTTGATGCAGCGCATTTCCCAAGAGCCGATCTCTTTCTTGGTGTAGGGCTTGCCCAGTTCGGGGTCTTTGTCCGCATCTTCGCCAAGGCTCAGCTGTTCTTCGATCTGAGCCGCATTGCCGCTGGTGCCGGGCTGGAGCTGCTGCTCTTCGGTCTGGGCAGGCTGTTCTTCCGTGGCTGTCTGGGCGAAAGCCGTCATTGGGGCCGTCAGTGCAAGCGTTGCACAAAGCGGCAGGGCGGTCATAAACTTGCTCATGTCATATCCACATTTGTTGCGTTACCGCCCCTTACCACGCCGCCCCGGGATTGTCAGTGGTCATGGGGGCATTTCAATCATGGTTCGGGCAATTTCATGCCGACCTGCGAGGGGCAGTTTCCCCACGTTCTCAGGGGATTAGACCCCAAAAATGCAAAAGGGGACGCAGCGCGCCCCCTTTCCGTGTACTTTCTCCCCGTCGGACTGGGCCGACTTATTAATGCCACGTTAGGCAAGCAGGTGATGCCGGTCAACAGGAAAAATGCGACAATCTGTCAGGGGCCCGCGACGGCCCTTGGCAAAAAAAAAGGCCGCACCCGAGGGCGCGGCCAAGTCTAACAGGGAGGAAGTACACCCACCCGAAAGAAGGACATGCGGGCGGGGTGCCTTCACTATGGCGCGCAAAGGTTAAGTTTGTATGCTCTAGTGGAACGGACGAATGGCTAAAATTGACAGAAAGGCCCCAGCGTGAGCAGTGACATCTTTATCGGCGGCGGCGGTCCCGACTATGCGACCAAGCAATTCCTCGACCTCGGCTATGCCAACCGCCACGGGCTGATCGCAGGGGCGACGGGCACGGGCAAGACGGTCACGCTGCAAATCCTTGCCGAGGGTTTTGCCAATGCCGGAGTGCCGGTGTTTCTGTCAGATGTGAAAGGCGATCTGTCCGGCCTTGCAGTCGCGGGAAGCGAGACCGCCAAACTGCATGTCCCCTTCACCGAACGCGCGGCAAAGATCGGTTTTGACAACTATGCCTATCAATCCTTTCCGGTGACCTTTTGGGATCTCTTTGGGCAGCAGGGCCACCCCGTCCGCACCACCGTTTCCGAAATGGGCCCGCTGCTGATCGCCCAATTGCTCAGCCTTTCCGAGGCGCAGGAGGGCATCCTGAACATCGCCTTTCGCGTGGCCGACGAAGAGGGGATGCCGCTTTTGGACCTGAAAGACCTGCAATCCCTGCTGGTCTGGGTGGGCGAGAATGCAAAGGACTTGGCGCTGCGCTATGGCAATGTCTCGACCGCGTCGGTGGGCACGATCCAGCGGCGGTTGTTGGTGCTGGAAAACCAAGGCGGCGCGCAGTTGTTCGGCGAACCGGCGCTGGCGCTGTCGGACCTCATGCGCTGCGATGCCGAAGGCCGGGGACGGATCAACATCCTCGCCGCCGACAAGCTCATGGCCTCGCCCAAGCTCTATGCCACCTTCCTGCTGTGGCTCATGTCCGAGCTTTTCGAAGAACTGCCCGAGGTCGGCGACCCCGACAAACCGAAGCTCGTGTTCTTCTTCGACGAAGCGCATCTGCTGTTTGACGACGCGCCCAAGGCGCTGGTCGATAAGGTAGAGCAGGTGGCCCGCCTGATCCGCTCCAAGGGGGTCGGCGTCTATTTTGTCACCCAAAACCCCGCCGACGTGCCCGACGATATCTTGGGCCAGCTTGGCAACCGCATCCAACACGCGCTGCGCGCTTTTACGGCGCGCGACCGTAAGGAACTGCGCCAAGCCGCAGAGACCTACCGCGAAAACCCGCGTTTCGACACCGAAGAGGCGATCCGCGAGGTCGGCGTGGGCGAGGCGGTGACCTCTATGCTGCAACGCAAGGGCGTGCCGGGCGTGGTGGAGCGCACCTTGATACGCCCGCCGTCCTCACGGCTGGGCCCGATCACGGTGGCCGAACGGGCGACGGTACTGGCGGAGTCCGATCTGGCGGGGAAATACGAGACCGTTCAAGACCGCAACTCGGCCTATGAGATACTGAAGGGCCGCGCGGAAGCGGCGGCCAACGAGGCCGAGAAAATCGAAGCCGCTGCCGAGGCAGAAGATGAAGCCGCCCGCGAGTTTCAAAAAGCCCGTCGCTATGGCGGGGCCCGCAGCGGCGGCGGCAGCCGGTCGGGCCGCAAGGCTTCGGACGGATTTGGCGATGCCATCGCAAGCGCGGTGATCAAGGAACTGAAAGGCACCACCGGGCGCCGCATCGTACGTGGCATCTTGGGCAACTTGTTTAAAGGGCGCTGAGAGGCTGGACAGACCAAAAAAAGGGGCGCGGTAGCAATACCGCGCCCCTTTTCGTGAGGGGGGTCTGGCCCAAAGCTTACCGCTCGGGGATCAACCCGCGTGGGCTGAAGCGCAGCACCAGCAGCAGCACGATGCCCATGGTCAACAGCCGCATATGCGCAGCGCTCTCGATCAGATGCGCCTTCAGTGCCGAGCCTTCGGACATGCCAGCGGTGATCAGGCTCATCAGCCACAGACCCATCGGTTCGACTTGCACCCAGAGGAACCAGATCAGGAAACCACCCAAGATCGCGCCGAAGTTGTTGCCCGACCCGCCAACGATCACCATCACCCAGATAAGGAAGGTAAAGCGCAGCGGCTGATAGGTACCCGGTGTCAACTGGCTGTCCATCGTGGTCATCATCGCACCCGCGATGCCGCAGATGGCAGAGCCGAGGATGAAGACCTGCAAATGCCGCGCGGTGACATCCTTGCCCATCGCTTCGGCCGCGACTTCGTTGTCACGGATCGCCCGCAGCATCCGGCCCCATGGGGAGTGCAATGCACGCTGGCTCATCCACAGCAAAAGGATCAGCACCGCCGCGAAAAGCGCGATATAAAGCAGCTTGACCCAAAGCGTCGAGGCCTCCACCGGGTCAAACCCGAAGCCGGCGGCGCGTTCCACAAAGGAGGTGCTGTTCTGCAAGTCGATCTCATAGGGCACCGGACGGGGCAGGCCGATCACGTTTTTCACGCCCCGGCTCATCCAGTCTTCGTTTTTCAGCACCGCGATGATGATCTCGGCAATCCCCAGCGTGGCAATCGCCAGATAGTCCGACCGCAGGCCAAGCGCCGTCTTACCGATCAGCCAAGCTGCCCCAGCGGCAAAGAGACCACCCACAGGCCAAGAGATCAGCACCGGCAGCCCAAGACCACCGAGATAGCCGCTCTGCGCCGGATTGATCGCTTCCACCGCCTCGACCGCAGGGTCGAGCAGGGCGCGGAAGACGAAAAAGCCGATGACCAGTACCGCAATCACCGCCAGCGTGCGGGCCGTGCCGGGGGCCATGCGTTTCATCAGCATAACCGCCGCGACCACCGTGCCCGCGCCAAGCGCCAGCGCGCCGAGAATGGCAAAGCCGCCGGTGGACCAAGCGCCCTCGGTCGGGGGCATGGAGACCAGCACAGCCGCCAGACCGCCCAAGGCGACAAAGCCCATGACGCCGACGTTGAACAGCCCCGCAAAACCCCATTGCAGGTTCACCCCAAGCGCCATGATCGAAGAGATCAGGCCCATGGCGATGATAAGCAGGGCAGAGTTCCAGCTTTGGGCGAAGCCGGTGTAGATGATCATCAGGGCGATGATCCCGAAAAGGATCGTGTTTTTCACAGTCTGGGTCATACCGATTTCCCCTTGAACAGGCCGGTGGGCTTGATCAGCAGAACGATCAGAAGAATGACGAAGCTGACCGCAAATTTGTAATCCGTGCTCATAAGCTGCACCAAGCCGTCAGGCTGCAGCCCTTCGGGCATCACATAGCCCAATACCTTTTTCCACGCATAGGTGATCGTGACTTCGCTGAATGCGATCACGAAACCGCCCGCGATCGCCCCCACCGGAGAGCCAAGCCCGCCGACGATGGCCGCCGCGAAGATCGGCAGCAGAAGTTGGAAATAAGTGAAGGGTTTGAACGACTTATCAAGACCGTAAAGCGTGCCCGCGATGGTCGCGAGGGCGGCCACGATCATCCATGTGATCATCACCACCCGCTCAGGGTTGATGCCCGACAAAAGCGCCAGATCCTCGTTATCAGAATAGGCCCGCATGGATTTGCCCGCCCGGGTCTTGTTGAGGAACCAGAACAGCACGGCCACAACGATGATCGCGGTGATGATGGTGATGCCTTGGGTCGTCTTGAAGGCCAGACCTTCGCGCAGGCCGGTCATCTCTTTGAAATCACGCGCCGACATGATGAAACGCTGGCCGTCGAGGAAGTTCTGATCGTCCGCGCCGATGATGAAGCGGGTGATCCCGTTGTAGATGAAGGTCACGCCGAGCGAGACGATCACGAGGATCACCGGTTTGGCCTTTTGTTCACGGTAGAACTTGTAGACCACCCTGTCGGTGCCGAGCACCAGCAGCATGGTAAAGGCGATGCCGAAGGGCAGGGCCAGAAGCGCCGTGGGCAGCACACCGAGGCTGAGGCCCATGGATTGGAACAGCCATGTTATCAGGATCGTCGCCATGGTGCCCATGGCCATCGTGTCGCCATGCGCAAAGTTGGAAAACCGCAAGATGCCGTAGACCAGCGTCACGCCAAGCGCGCCAAGCGCCAGCTGCGAGCCATAGGCGATGCCCGGAATGAGCACATAGTTCGAAAGTGCAATGAAAGCGTTGAGCAGATCCATGTTCAGCCCCCCAGAAACGATTTGCGGACTTCAGGATCGGCCAAAAGCTCTTTGCCGGTGCCGGTAAAGGCGTTCGCCCCCTGCACAAGCACATAGCCCTTGTCCGCGATCTCAAGCGCCTGACGGGCGTTTTGCTCGACCATCAGGATCGGGATGCCAGTGCGGGCGACCTCGATGATCCGGTCAAACAGCTCGTCCATGACGATGGGCGACACGCCCGCGGTCGGCTCGTCGAGCATCAGCACTTTGGGCTGAGTCATCAGCGCCCGGCCCACGGCGACCTGCTGGCGTTGACCGCCCGACAACTCGCCCGCCGCTTGCAGCCGCTTTTCCTTGAGGATCGGGAAGAGGTCATAGACCTGTGCCATCGTATCGCGGAAATCATCACGGCGGATGAAGGCCCCCATCTCTAGGTTCTCTTCGACCGTCATCGAGGTGAAGATGTTGGAGGTCTGGGGCACAAAGCCCATGCCCTTGGCCACCCGGTCTTGCGGGCTGAGGTTGGTGATATCCTCCCCATCCAGCCGCACATGGCCCTTGCGCATGTCGAGCATGCCAAAGACCGCCTTCATGCCCGTAGATTTGCCTGCCCCGTTTGGGCCGACAATCACGGCGATCTCGCCGCGGTCCACCGCGATGGTGCAGTCATGTAGAATGTCGGGGCCTGCGCCGTAGCCCGCTGTCATGCTGTCGCCGATCAGGAAGGGACCGCCGGGGGCGAGGTGGGTTTTGCCGCTGGCCTTGGGCATGATGCTGCCTTGGCCCTTTGCGTTGCCGACCGACCAATCTTTGTTGCCGCGGTCGCCGTAGGGATCATTGCTCATGCGCCTACCTTGTCCTTGTTTTTCAGGCCGGTGCCGAGATAGGCCTCGATCACCTGCTCGTTCGCCTTGATCTCATCCAGCGTGCCTTCGGCCAGCACGTGGCCCTCGGCCATACAGATCACCGGGTCGCAAAGGCGACCGATGAAATCCATGTCATGTTCGATGACGACGAAAGTGTAATTGCGTTCTTGGTTCAGGCGGATGATCGCGTCACCGATGGTGTTGAGCAGCGTCCGGTTCACGCCCGCGCCAACCTCGTCTAAAAAGACGATCTTGGCATCCACCATCATGGTGCGGCCCAGTTCCAACAGTTTTTTCTGACCGCCAGAAATCTGACCGGCCTTTTGCTCGGCCAGATGTTCGATGGTCAGGAATTCCAGCACCTCATCGGCTTTGGCTTTCAGCGCGCGTTCCTCATCGGCGATGCGCTTGGTGCCAAACCATGTGTTCCACAGTGTTTCGCCCGACTGGTTGCCCGGCACCATCATCAGGTTCTCACGGCATGACATTGACGAAAACTCATGCGCGATCTGGAAGGTGCGCAGCAGGCCCTTGTGGAACAGCTCATGCGGCGGCAGGCCGGTGATGTCCTCCCCGTCCATGGTGACCCGGCCCGAAGTGGGCTGCAGCACGCCTGCGATTACGTTGAACAGCGTGGTTTTCCCCGCGCCATTGGGGCCGATCAATCCGGTGATCGATCCCTTTTCAATCGACAGGCTTGCCCCGTCGACGGCGTGAAACCCGCCGAAGTGTTTGTGTACGTCGTCTACGACGATCATATGTCCATCCCCGTGTCCGCCACCTTGTGGCTGGTTTTTATTGGTCGTCTTGCGGTGGGCCGCGCATTTCCGCGCTGCCTTACCTGTTTACAGTTTGCTGAGATTCTTGGAAGAGACCGCTGCGGCCCTTTTATGAAGAAAGCTTGCCGCTGCCTCGTTAAAGGCAGATCGCGCAGGATTGCCGAAATCACGCTCAGCAAGATACATGCTCAGAGCCCTGACCGGCACGGCCATCTGTTGCTTTTTCATCCTGTCCTCCCAGACGGGACGTGTTTTCCACGTCCTCAATAGAAGTTTTGTACTGCCTGCCTGAGCGGAAGAAAAGCCGATTTCCCAAGCAAAAGGCCCGATCGCGATGCGACCGGGCCTCTGTAAGTGTTTCAGACGAAGCTTAGATCAGCGGTAGCCGACCGTCACCATCTTACCGTCTTTCATTTCGATCTCACGGTAGCTGCCCGCGCTTTCGCCCGGTCCGATCAGCTCTACCGCCGACGCACCGACATAGTCGACATCGCCGCCGTCTTTGATGATCTGCAGCGCTTTGCCCAGCTCACCCGGCAGGATTTTCTCACCCGGTGCGTTGGCGACTTCCATCACTTTTTCTTTGTACATTGCCGGATCGTTGGAGCCAGCCGCCTGCATCGCCAGCAGCATCAGAGCCGCCGCGTCATAGGCTTCGGGCGAGAAGGCGTTGGTCGGCTCGAAACCGGCTTCTTCGCCCATCTTCTTGTAGTTGTCGGGGCCTTCGCCAGCCGCACTTGGGTTCTGACCAAAGGAGCCATCCGCGATCTCGGCGAATTTCTCTTCCAGCGTGTCGGAGACCATGCCGTCGGGGAACATGAAGGTGTCGAACGCGCCTGCGTCCAGCGCGCCGTTCACGATGCCCGCGCCGCCTTGGTCGACGTAGCCGGCAACGATCAGCACTTCACCACCGGCAGAGGCCAGCGCGCCGACTTCGGCGGAATAGTCCGCTTTGCCGTCTTCATGCGAGGTGTTGATGGTGACGGTGCCGCCGGATTCCTTGAACGCGGTCTCAAAGCTGTCGGCCAGACCTTTACCATAGTCATTGTTGGTATAGGTGACGGCAACTTCTTTGATGCCACGGTCGTTCAGGATGTCGGCCATGACCTGACCCTGACGCGCGTCCGACGGCGATGTGCGGAAGAACAGGCCGTTGTCTTCGACAGTCGACAGGGCAGGCGATGTCGCCGAAGGCGAGATCATCACGATGCCGTTTGGAATGGCGACGTTCTGCAGCGAGGCAGTCGTCTCGCCCGAGCACATGCCACCAACGATGCCGCTGACGCGGTCGGAAGTGATCAGACGCTCGGCAGAGGCCACGGCGAGGCCCGCGTCGATGCAGCCGGTGTCGCCACGCTCGGACGATACGGTGGCACCGTCGAGGAACATGCCGGATTCATTAACTTCGGAAATCGCCAGTTCAGCCCCGGCAGCCATGTCATTGGCCAACGATTCCAGCGGGCCGGTGAAGCCCAGCAAAATGCCGATTTTTGTGTCTTCTGCATGCGCGCCGGTGGCGAGCAAAGCTACGGCCGTTGTGGCCATCAGTATTTTTTTCATTTGGTTCTCTCCCTTAGTTGAACTCTCGTTCTGATCGAACGTTAGGTCGTGGTTTCGAAAAAGAAAAGGCGATTTATCAAGTGTTCTGCGCGGGCGGCTTTTCGCGTGTGCCGAGTGGGATGCTGGAAATGGGTGGCACGCTGGCTATGTCTTGTTCCAAGCCCCCATGCTCAAAGGAGCCTGCCCATGACATCCGCCAAACACTTCGCGACCGCCACTTTCATGGGCCTTAGCAGCCTCTGCGCCGCAGGCGCGGTGAACGCCCAGAGCAGCCTGACGATCACCCCCATGGCCGAGGAACTAGAGGCCCCTTGGGGCATCGCCCCCATGCCCGGTGGCGGTCTGCTGGTGACCGAGAAGGCCGGGCGGCTGATCTACCAAAAAGACGGCGCACGGCATGAGGTGTCGGGCCTGCCCGAGGTGGCCGTGGTCGGGCAGGGCGGTCTGTTGGACATCACCTTGGCCGAGGATTTCGCGCAGAGCCGCCTGTTGTTCCTGACCTATGCCAAACCCCAAGAGGGCGGCGGCGCGGGGACCGCTTTGGCCAGCGCGCGCCTGTCAGAGGATACCCGCAGTCTGGAAAACTTAACCGAGCTTTTCGCCATGAAACCGGGCAGCAACGGCGGACAGCATTTCGGCTCCCGCGTTGTCGAAGCGCCGGATGGCACGCTGCTGGTGACCATTGGCGAACGGGGCGATCGCCCCGCCGCCCAAGACCGCAGCACCCATAACGGCAGTATCATCCGCGTGAACCGCGACGGTTCGGTGCCCGACGACAATCCCTTTGTCGATATGCCCGATGTGCTGCCCGAGATTTGGTCCTACGGCCACCGCAACCCGCAAGGCGCGGGGCTGGATTTGGAAGGGCGGCTTTGGGTGTCGGAGCATGGGGCCAAGGGCGGCGACGAGGTGAACCGCATCACCAAGGGCACGAATTACGGCTGGCCGGTAATTTCCTACGGAGAGCATTATTCGGGTGCGAAGATCGGTGAGGGCACCTCGAGAGAGGGGATGGCGCAGCCCGAATTCTACTGGGATCCCTCCATCGCGCCTGCGGGGCTGGTGGTCTACTCCGGCGCGCAATTCCCCGAGTGGAAAGGCGATATCTTCGTAGGCTCGCTCAAGTTCGACTATATCGCCCGGCTAAGTGGTGACCCGCTGGAAGAGGTCCAGCAGATCAAAACCGCCGAGACTGCCCGCGTGCGCGATGTCGTCGAAGGCCCCGAAGGGGCGATCTGGTTCATCTCAGAGGGCAATGGCACCGTCTACCGGATGACGCCTTAACCCTTAGGCAGGCTGCCGGGTGGATTGGCTGCCGCGCTCGCGATAGGGCGTGGTCTGATAATGCGCCCGGTAGCATTTGGAGAAATGCGAGGGCGAAGCAAAGCCGCAGGCCAGCGCCACGTTAATCACGCTCATATCCGTCTGCATCAACAGGTTACGCGCCTTTTGCAGCCGCAGCTCCATATAGTACCGTTTGGGGCTGCGGTTCAGGTAACGCCGGAACAGCCGCTCCAACTGGCGGGTCGACATGCCAACATCCCGCGCAAGGATCGAAGGGCTGATCGGCTCTTCAATATTACGCTCCATCTGCTGAATGACTTGGCTGAGTTTGGGATGCCGCACACCGATTCGGGTGGGCACCGACAGGCGCTGCGTGTCTTGGTCCGTGCGGATCGACGAATAGATCAGCTGATCCGCCACGGCATTGGCGGTTTCTTCGCCGTGATCATCGGCGATGAGTTTCAGCATCAAATCCAGAGAAGAGGTGCCGCCTGCCGTGGTCAACCGGTTGCCGTCCACCACGAAAACCGATTTCGTCAGGATAACCTCTTCGAATTCCTCGCCAAAGCTGTCTTGATTCTCCCAATGGATCGTCGCGCGTTTGCCATCCAGCAGCCCGGCCTTGGCCAGCGTGTGCGCTGCGGTGCACAGACCACCCACCACCAACCCTTTGCGGGCCTCGCGGCGCAACCAGGCCAACAGCTTCTTGGTGGTCGCCGCCTGCACGTCGAGGCCGCCGCAGATCACAATCGTGTCGTCGCGGCCCAATTCCTCTAACCCGCCATCAAGCGCAAAGACCGCGCCGGCTGAGCTTGTGCAGGTCTCTCCGCTTTCGCCCACGGCCTGCCATTGATAGACCTCGCGTTCGAGCATGCGGTTGGTGATACGCAGGCATTCCACCGCCGAGGCAAAGCTCAGCAGGGTGAAATTCTCCAAAAGCACAAAGACGAAGCGCCGCGGCTTGTCGGTCTGGGGGGGCATGCGGGTGGCCGGGCGCGGTTGGGACATCACGGCGTCTTTCTATTCAGGTCGTCTCTGCCGACATGTGCCATGGCCGCCAGAACTTGCCGAAAACATTGCCCACGGGCCTGTCGCAACGTCAATAGGGCGCATTTCGGTTCTGGTCACTTTACCCGCGCCTTTGTATAGAGAAAGATCACGAAGCGCCGACACTCGGCGCTGTGGAGCGGAGTAGAAAGATGACAGACTGGAGCACCTCGAGCTGGCGCAGCAAACCGCGCGTCCAGATGCCCGATTACCCTGACCAAGCCGCATTGCAAGCGGTTGAGGCACAGCTGGCACGCTATCCGGTCCTCGTTTTTGCAGGCGAAGCACGCCGACTGAAGAAACATCTGGCCGCCGCTGGCCGTGGAGAAGCGTTCCTTTTGCAGGGCGGCGATTGCGCCGAAAGCTTTGAGCAGTTCAGTTCCGACGCCATTCGCGACACATTCAAGGTGATGTTGCAGATGGCCATCGTGCTGACCCACGGTGCCAAAGTGCCGGTGATCAAGCTGGGCCGTATGGCGGGGCAATTCGCCAAACCGCGCAGCGCACCGACCGAAGTGGTCGATGGTGTGGAACTGCCCAGCTACCGCGGTGATATCATCAACGATCTGGCCTTTAGCGAAGCGGCCCGCATTCCGGACCCGCAAAAGATGCTGCGCGCCTACACGCAGGCCGCCGCCACGCTGAACCTTTTGCGCGCCTTCTCCACCGGGGGCTATGCGGATGTGCATCAAGTCCACGGCTGGACCCTGGGCTTCACCGATGACGAAAAGGCCGAGAAATACCGCGAGATCGCGAACCGCATCTCCGACACGCTGGATTTCATGGCCGCCGCTGGCGTAACCGCGGAAACCGCGCATACCTTGCAATCGGTGGAATTCTACACCAGCCACGAGGCGCTGTTGCTGGAGTATGAAGAGGCGCTTTGCCGCCGCGACAGCCAAACTGGCAAATGGTTGGCAGGCTCGGGCCATATGATCTGGATCGGCGACCGCACGCGGCAGCCGGACGGCGCGCATGTGGAATTCGCCAGCGGTGTGCAAAACCCTATCGGCCTGAAATGCGGCCCCTCGATGACCAGCGATGACCTTAAAAAGCTGATGGCCAAGCTGAACCCCGACAACGAGGAAGGCCGTCTGACGTTGATCTCGCGCTTTGGTGCGGGGCAGGTGGGCGATCACCTGCCGCGTCTGATCAAGACCGTGCAAGAAGAGGGCGCAAATGTCGTCTGGACCTGTGACGCGATGCACGGCAACACGATCAAATCTTCGACCGGCTACAAGACACGGCCGTTTGATTCCGTGCTGCGCGAAGTGCATGAGTTCTTTGCCGTGCATAACGCCGAAGGTTCTGTCCCCGGTGGTGTGCACTTCGAGATGACCGGCCAAGACGTGACCGAATGCACCGGCGGCGTGCGCGCGGTCAGCGACGAAGACCTGTCGGACCGCTACCACACCGCCTGCGACCCGCGCCTTAACGCCAGCCAATCGCTGGAATTGGCGTTCTTGGTTGCCGAAGAACTGTCGAACCGCCGCACGGCACAGACAACGCGAGCAGCTGGGTAGCAGACGCGGCCTTGGCCGACCCACGATGAGATCAACGCCGCCCCGCATAATGCAGGGCGGCGTTTTTGCATTTGAAGGGCAGGTTTGCGCGCTATTCCTGCTCTGACTTTACCAGACGCAGGTAGGGCGGCAGATCTCCCGTCTTGGCACTGGTGAAGTTGGCTTTTCCCTCTGCAAATCCGGTTTCCCTTGGCAAAGTCGACTGTTGCAACGAAGCGGCATAGCGCAACTGTCCGGTCGCTCCGCCAATGCCGCTACGCCGCGTCGCCTGCGCCAGATCGAAACGCCGCGGGATTTGGCCGACCTCGCCCTGCACGACCAGACAGCCCAGCACCCGGCTGACATCGCCCAGATCGCTTTTAAGCGGCAAAAGCAGCATGCGCCCCGTCAAAGCCGGTCGCCCATAGGAGCCAGCCGCGCTGAGATGCAGGGTGGTTTGACCGGGCAGTTGAAAGACCTCCTCCAACGCCTCGCTGACCTCTGGACGCGATTGCGTGCCGAAAAAGGCGGTGATTGGCATGCCGCGCACCTCCATCCCCATTAGGTCGCGCAGATGGCCGCCCGCGATACGCAACCGCCCAACACCCACCGCGACACGTTCAAGGATAAAGGCATATTCCAGCGCGGCCTCTATCCCGCGCGGGTCGATATCGGACCGCCGCGGCATCAATCTGTTGCCACGCAAGGCTTCCCAATAGGCTTCGACCTGCGCCAGCGGGCCATAGCCAACATGCGTCCGATGATCTGACATGGCGACAACATTCTGCGCGGTGTGGCCTGTATTGCCCATTAAAACTCACCCATAAGGACCTGGCCAATACAGCTGCCGTTTTTGAAACGACAGCGGCACAATGTGGCCGAAAACATTACCAAATCATTAATACCGCACCGCGAGAAAGAATTCGCCCCGCTTTCGGCGAAGTGGTTAACGACATTGCCTTGGGATCAGCCGCGCCATCGGGGCCGGGGGCTTGCCCCTCGCGGGGGTTTCGCCGTAAGGCAGGACATGACCGCCCTTGCAAGGAACGCACCGATGATCAGGTCCATGACAGGTTTCGCCTCTTCCTCCGGCACTTTGGAGGGCTGGAGCTGGTCTTGGGAACTGCGCGCGGTCAATGGCAAAGGGCTCGACCTGCGGCTGCGTGTGCCCGATTGGGTCGATGGGCTGGAGGTCGCTCTGCGCAAGCAGATTTCGGCTCAGGTGGCGCGGGGCAATATCACCTGTAACCTGCGCATATCCTCGGCTGAGAGCGACGGCAGCTTGCAGGTCAATGCGGCGCATGTCGACACGCTGCTGACCGCCCTGCATGAGATCGAGGCCCGCGCGATGGATGCCGGTGTGTCGCTCGCGCCCTCACGGGCAAGCGACATTCTGACCATGCGCGGTGTGCTGGAACAGGCCGAGCAGGCACAGGACATCGACGCGCTGCGCGACGCTTTGCTGTCGGAAATGCCCGCCTTGCTGAGCGACTTCAACGCCATGCGCGCGCAGGAAGGCGCGGCTTTGGCCACGGTGATGCAAGAGCAACTGTTCAAAGTAGAGACGCTTGCCGCGCAAGCCGCGTCATTGGCAGAGGCGCGCCGCGAGGACACCGCCACCAACCTACGCCGCAACCTCGCGCGGGTGCTCGACAACAGCGAAGGCGCGGATGCCGACCGGGTGGCGCAAGAACTGGCCTTGATCGCGGTCAAAGCCGATGTCACCGAAGAGATCGACCGCCTCGCCGCCCATGTCGCTGCCGCCCGGGCGCTGATCGGGCAGGGCGGGCCGGTGGGGCGCAAGCTGGATTTCCTGATGCAGGAGTTCAACCGCGAAGCCAACACGCTCTGCTCCAAGGCGCAGAGCACGGAATTAACGACTGTCGGTCTGGCCCTGAAGGCGGTGATCGACCAAATGCGCGAACAAGTGCAAAATGTGGAGTAAGACGTGACCAACCCAAGCCGACGCGGCCTTCTGATCATTCTCAGTTCCCCCTCCGGGGCGGGCAAATCGACCATGGCCCGCGCCCTGCGCGCATGGGATCCGACGATCAACTTCTCGGTTTCCGCCACCACCCGCGCCCCCCGTCCGGGCGAGGAGGACGGCACGGATTACCGCTTCGTCGGCGAAGAGGACTTCCGCCAGGCGGTGGCCGAAGGCGAGATGCTGGAACACGCGCATGTTTTCGGCAACTTCTACGGCTCGCCCAAGGCGCCCGTGCAGGCGGCAATCGATCAGGGGCAGGACATCCTCTTTGACATCGACTGGCAGGGTGCACAGCAGATCCGCAACTCGGATCTAAACACCCACACGCTGTCGATCTTCCTGCTGCCGCCCTCGATCACCGAGCTTAAACGCCGTTTGGAAAGCCGTGGGCAAGACGATGCCGAGACGATTGCCAAGCGCATGGGCAAAAGCTGGGACGAGATCAGCCACTGGGATGGCTATGACTTCGTGCTGGTGAATGACGACCTTGATCAAACCGAGGCGCGGCTGAAATCCATCATCACCGCCGCGCGGCTCCGGCTGAGCCAACAGCCTGCGATCAAGGACCATGTCCGCCGTCTGCAATCTGAATTTGAGGAGTTGAAATGACCCTTTACGCCCTTGCTGATGCCCGCCCCGATGTCTCTCCCGATGCTTGGGTCGCGCCCGATGCCAATGTGATCGGCAAGGTCACACTCGGGCCTGAAGCCTCTGTCTGGTTCGGCAGCACCCTGCGCGGCGACAATGAGATGATCACCGTGGGTCGCGGCAGCAACGTGCAAGAGAACTGCGTCTTTCACACCGATATGGGCTATCCGCTGACCGTGGGCGAGGATTGCACCATCGGCCACAAAGTCATGCTGCACGGCTGCACCATCGGCGACAACAGCTTGATCGGCATGGGGGCCACGGTGCTGAATGGGGCCAAGATTGGCAAGAACTGCCTGATCGGGGCAGGGGCGCTGATCACCGAGAACAAGGTGATCCCCGATGGGTCACTCGTCATGGGCGTGCCGGGCAAAGTGGTGCGCGAACTTGATGCGCAGGCGATCCAACAGTTGACCGCCAGCGCCAAACACTATGCCGAAAACGCCGCGCGCTTCCGTCGCGATCTTGAACCGCTCTGACATGGGCAACACCGCCGTGACCCTTGCCGATGTGGTGGCGGCGCTGCCGCTGCCAAGCGTGGCCATCAACGCCGAAGAGCGGATCACCGTTCTAAACGCCCCCGCCGAAGATTTGCTGGGCAAGGGGCTGCTGGGCCGCCACTTTGTCACCGCGCTGCGCCAGCCGGGGCTGGTCGAAGCGGTGGAGCGGTGCCTTTCGGGTGCAGGCCCCTGTCAAGCGCGTTTCACCAGCATTGGCGGCGAACACGGCACCACCTATGACGTCAGCCTGCGCCCGGTGGGCAACCACGGGATTGTCCTGCTCAGCTTCAACGATGTGACCGAGATGGCGCAGGCCGGTCAAATGCGCCGCGATTTCGTGGCCAATGTCAGCCACGAGTTGCGCACCCCGCTGACCGCGCTCATCGGATTTATCGAAACGCTGCAAGGCCCGGCGCGTGATGACACGGCGGCGCGGGAGCGATTCTTGGGAATCATGGCGCAGGAAGCGGAGCGGATGAACCGATTGGTGGGAGAGTTGCTGTCCCTCAGCCGGGTCGAGGCCGAAGAGCGCGTGCGCCCGGAGGTGCCGATCGATCTGCGCGATGTGCTGCGCGGCACCCTGCGCAACCTTGCACCGCTGGCGGATGATAGCAAAGTGACACTGGCCCCGACACTGGGCGATGCCCCGGCGCTTGTGCTGGGGGATGCGGACCAATTGGTGCAGGTCTTTACCAATCTTATCGAGAACGCGATCAAATACGGCGGGCGCGACAACAGGGTCGATATCTCGGTGGAAAGCACCGCCCATGACCCGGCGATGCGCGGACCAGCGGTCTATGTCAGCGTGCGCGACCATGGCCCTGGCATCGATGCGATCCACCTGCCGCGCCTGACCGAACGGTTCTACCGCGTCGACAGTCACCGCAGCCGCGCGCTTGGGGGGACAGGGTTGGGTCTGGCCATCGTCAAACACATCATGAATCGCCACCGCGGACGGCTTAAGGTGACCAGCACCCCCGGCCAAGGGGCAGAATTCCGCGTGATTTTGCCGATGAAAACGGAATCTGACTAAATTTTGCAGAAATTTGGTGAATCAGGCCGACTGTCATGAAACTGTAACGTTGCTGTCACAAAAGCACAGCACCGCCTTCATAGACGGGGCGCAGATCACCATGGGGTGGTCACCAATTCGCATCTGACAGGAGATATCATGTCACTCGCAAAACTCACCACTTCCGCCCTGGCGATTGCCGCCGTATCCGCAACTGCCGCTGCCGCGCGTGACCAAGTACAGGTTGCCGGTTCTTCGACCGTGCTGCCCTATGCCTCCATCGTCGCCGAAGCCTTTGGCGAAAACTTTGACTTCCCGACACCGGTCGTGGAATCGGGCGGCTCTTCGGCTGGCCTCAAGCGTTTCTGCGAAGGCGTGGGCGAGAACACCATCGACATCGCCAACGCCTCGCGCCAGATCAAAGAAGCCGAAGTGGCGGCCTGTGCCGAAAACGGCGTGACCGACATCATCGAAGTGCGCGTTGGCTATGATGGCATCGTCTTCGCCTCCGACATCAATGGCGAAACTTTTGAGTTCACGCCGGTCGATTGGTACAAGGCCCTGAGCGCCAAGGTTGTCGTCGACGGCGAAGTGACTGAAAACCCCTACACAACTTGGGATCAGGTCAACCCCGACTTCCCCGCCCAACCGATCCAAGCCTTCGTTCCCGGCACCAAGCACGGCACGCGCGAAGTGTTCGAGGAAAAAGTGATCCTCGCGGGCTGTGAAGAAACCGGCGATCTTGAAGTTTTCGCCGAAGCTGCGGGCGGCGACGAGAAAGCGGCTGAGAAAGAGTGCATCAGCCTGCGCACCGATGGTAAATCCGTCGACATCGACGGCGACTACACCGAAACACTGGCACGCATCGAAAGCAACCAAGACGGCATCGGCGTCTTTGGTCTGGCCTTCTATGAGAACAACACCGACAAGCTGCAGGTTGCCACCATGGGCGGCGTTGAGCCGACCACCGAAAGCATCGCTTCGGGTGACTACCCCGTGTCGCGCCCGCTGTTCTTCTACGTCAAGAAAGCCCACATCGGTGTGATCCCCGGTCTGAAAGAATACGCTGAATTCTTCGTCGCAGACGAAGTTGCTGGCCCCGACGGCCCGCTGGCCGAATACGGTCTGGTGTCCGACCCCGAGCTGGCCGACACCCAGTCCGTGGTTGCCGACGAAACCGTCATGGGCAGCGGTTCCTAAACCTAACCTAAACGACGCCGGGGGCGGGCAACTGCCCCCGGTTTTTCGCTTTTTGATCCACCGGGGGACATGTGGGACAAATACTGACAACAGGCGCGGTGCTGCCGCTGGTCATCTTGATCGCGGCTTTGGCACTGGGCGGCTACTTCCTTGCGCGGCGTCGGGCTTTGGCCTCTGCCCAAGGCGACAGCCGCAATCTGCATTCGCTGCCAAGCTATTACGGCTATAACGCGGTGATGAGCGTGGCAGTGCCCGCGCTTTTGGTTCTTGGCCTCTGGCTGCTGGTGCAGCCGATGCTGGTGCAATCTTCGGTGGTCGACATGATCCCGGCCGAGGCTGTGCCCGAAGGGTCCTCTGTTAACCTGATCATGAGCGATGTACGCCGGTTGGCTGATGGGCTGGATGCGGCGGTTTCTGCCGGTGCTCTCAGCGCGGGCGACGCGACGGACCTATCTGCCGCGGACGATCTGCGTGCATGGCTGGCCGAACGCGGCGTCGCCATCGGAGCCGAAATCAGCCCCGAAGTCCTCGCTGCCGCGCAGGCCTACCGCGAGATGACGGCCACGGGCAATTTCTGGCGTAACATCGTTGTCGCACTCATCGCCTTGATCGCACTTGTTCTGGTGCTGCGCGAAACTGATGCCGAATTCCGCGCCCGCAACCGGGTTGAGGGTGGCATCAAAGCCCTGCTGATCCTTGCGGCCTCGCTGGCGATCCTGACCACCGTGGGCATCGTGCTGTCGATGCTGTTCGAGACGATCAACTTCTTTAATCTGCATCCGTGGACCGATTTCTTCTTCGGCTCGTCTTGGGCTCCGAATTTCCGCGGGGACAGTGACCTGTCGATCCTACCGCTGCTTTGGGGGACGCTCTATATCTCTTTCATCGCGCTGCTGGTGGCTGTGCCCATCGGGCTCTTCGCCGCGATTTACCTGAGTGAATATGCCGGGCCTAAGGTACGTGCCACAGCCAAGCCGCTGCTGGAGATCCTCGCTGGTATCCCCACCATCGTTTACGGTCTCTTCGCGCTGCTGACGGTTGGGCCGTTCCTTGTGCAGGTCTTTGGCCGGGGGGATGCGGGGGTGCTGGGCGTTGACTGGATGTCTGGCGCGACCTCGGTGCTGACCGCTGGTTTGGTCATGGGCATCATGCTGATCCCCTTTGTTTCCTCGCTGTCGGACGACATCATCAACGCGGTGCCCCAGTCGCTGCGCGACGGCTCCTTCGGCTTGGGTGCCACCCAGTCCGAAACGATCCGTCAGGTCGTGATCCCCGCCGCTTTGCCGGGCATCGTCGGGGCCGTTTTGCTGGCCGCCAGCCGCGCCATCGGTGAGACGATGATCGTCGTGCTGGGGGCAGGGGCCATCGCCCGCATCTCGGCCAATCCGCTGGAAGCCATGACCACCATCACAACCCGCATCGTTAGCCAGTTGACCGGGGACAGCGATTTCGCCAGCCCAGAAACGCTGGTGGCCTTTGCCCTTGGCCTGACCCTCTTCGTCCTGACCTTGGGCCTGAACGTGCTGGCCCTCTACATCGTGCGTAAATACCGGGAGCAGTACGAATGAGCGATATCCCCAACCCCGCAGCCCCTTTTGCAGACCCGCGCGGTGCGTCCCTGCTGGTGCAAGACGGGCGGACCAAACGCCGCAACGCCGCCGAGGGCCGTTTCAAACTCTATGGTATCATTGCAATCGTCATCGGCCTGCTGATGCTGCTGACGCTGCTTTTCACCATCATCTCGCGCGGGACAGGCGCGTTCCAACAGACCTATGTGACGCTTTCCGTGCCACTTCTGGAGGACAAGCTCGACAAGAACGGCAACCGTGATCTGGAAGACATTAAAAAAGTCTCGACCTTCGGCTATTCGCCTTTGCTGAAAGCGGCCTTTGAAAACAAGGTCGAAGCGGCGGGAATCGAGACTGATCTCAAGTCGAAAGACATGGCTGACATCCTGTCGAAAGACGCTGCTGCACAGCTTCGCGATCATGTTCTGGCGAACCCAGAATTGATCGGGACCGCCGCCGAGTTCGAGTTCCTGACCAATAGCCGCGTCGATGGCTACCTCAAGGGCCGTGTGACCCGCGAAAGCATCGCCAACGACAAGAACATTAGCGCCGAACAGCTTGATTTTGTAGATGTTTTGATTGCTGACGGCAGCCTGGAAAAACGCTTTAACCTCGACTTCATCACGGGCGCCGACGCCTCTGATGCGCGGCCCGAAGCGGCGGGCATGGGGGTGTCGATGATCGGTTCCTTTGCGATGATGCTGGTGGTGCTGGTGCTGGCGCTGCCCATCGGGGTCGCCGCGTCGATTTACCTCGAAGAATTTGCCCCCAAGAACTGGATCACCGACATCATTGAGGTGAACATCAGCAATCTTGCTGCGGTGCCGTCGATCGTCTTTGGTATCCTCGGCCTTGCGGTTTTCATCAACTATATGCACCTGCCGAACTCCGCCCCCTTGGTCGGTGGTCTGGTGCTGACGCTGATGACCCTGCCAACGATCATCATCTCGACCCGCGCTTCGCTGAAATCGGTGCCGCCATCGATCCGTGATGCGGCGCTTGGGGTAGGGGCTTCGAAGATGCAATCGGTCTTTCACCATGTGCTGCCCTTGGCCGCGCCTGGTATCCTGACCGGCACCATCATCGGGCTGGCGCAAGCCCTTGGCGAAACGGCCCCTTTGCTACTGATCGGCATGGTCGGCTTCATCGCCTCCAACCCACCGGAAAGCATCGCCGAAGGGCTGATGTCGCCGAACTCCGCCATGCCGGCCCAGATTTACGAATGGGCCAAACGCGCCGACCCGGCCTTCTATGAACGCGCTTGGGGCGGTATCATCATCTTGCTGGTGTTCCTGATCTCGATGAATGCCATCGCCGTGCTGCTGCGCCGTCGCTTTGAACGACGCTGGTAAACAAAGGACGGGACCCATGAAAGACAACAGATATTCGGAGAGTGACGTGACAACCCAACCCGTCAAGATCGCGGCCCGCAATGTGCAGGTCTACTACGGTGACAGCCACGCCATTCGCGACGTGGACATCGACATCAACGATAAAACCGTGACCGCCTTCATTGGCCCTTCGGGCTGCGGGAAGTCGACTTTTCTACGCTGTATCAATAGGATGAACGACACAATTGATGCAGCCCGCGTGACTGGTGACATCCGTATCGACGGCGAAGACATCTATGACAAGCGCGTCGATCCGGTTCAGCTGCGCGCCAAGGTGGGCATGGTGTTCCAAAAGCCGAACCCGTTCCCCAAGTCGATCTATGACAATGTCGCCTATGGCCCGCGCATCCACGGGCTAGCGCGCAACAAGGCCGATCTCGACGATATCGTCGAGCAAGCGCTGCGCCGCGGGGCGATCTGGAACGAGGTGAAGGACCGTCTGCACGCGCCGGGCACTGGCCTGTCAGGAGGACAACAGCAGCGTCTGTGCATTGCCCGCGCCGTGGCCACGGAGCCAGAAGTCCTGTTGATGGATGAACCATGCTCCGCACTCGACCCGATCGCCACTGCGCAAGTCGAGGAATTGATTGACGAATTGCGTCAGAACTACTCCGTCGTGATCGTCACACACTCCATGCAGCAGGCCGCACGGGTGAGCCAGAAAACCGCCTTCTTCCACCTTGGAAACCTTGTGGAATTTGGCGACACCGACGATATCTTCACGCGCCCCCAAGACCCGCGCACCGAAAGCTACATCACCGGCCGTATTGGATAATATCATGTCAGATCAACACATTGCATCAGCATTCGACCGCGATCTGGAAGCGGTTCAAGCCCAGATCCTCAAAATGGGCGGCTTGGTCGAAGACGCCATCCGCCGCGGTGCCCAATCACTTGAAACCCGCGACGAAGAGCTCGCCAATGAGGTGCGGGCAGGGGACAAGGCCATCGACGGGCTAGAAGAGCAGATCAACGAAAGCGCCGCCCGCGTCATCGCTTTGCGTGCGCCCACGGCCATTGACCTGCGGCTGACATTGAGTGTCATCAAGATTAGCGCCAACCTCGAACGTATTGGCGACTATGCGAAAAACATGGCCAAGCGCAGCAGCGTGCTGAACCAGATGGAGCCGGTCAGCGACAGCACCGGTGCGATCCGCCGCATGGCCGGCGCGGTGGAAGCGATGCTGAAAGACGCGCTTGATGCCTATATCCAGCGCGACGCGGAACTGGCGCGTGACGTAATCACCCGGGACGAAGATGTCGACCAGATGTACAACGCGCTGTTCCGCGAATTCCTGACCTTCATGATGGAAGACCCGCGCAGCATCACCGCCTGCATGCACCTGCATTTTATCGCCAAAAACGTCGAGCGTATGGGCGACCATGTCACGGCCATCGCAGAACAGGTCGTCTATCTGGTGACCGGTGAGACGCCTGAGGACGACCGGCCCAAGGCCGACCGCACCTCGATCACCACGAAGGACTGAACCGATGGACGTGACCCGGCCACAGGTTTTGCTGGTAGAAGACGAACCCGCGCAACGTGAGGTATTGGCCTATAACCTCGAAGCCGAAGGCTTTGAGGTACGGCGCGCCGAGGATGGTGAAGAAGCCATGCTGCTGGTTTCAGAGGCCGCACCTGATCTGGTGATCCTCGATTGGATGATGCCCTTAATGAGCGGCATCGAAGTCTGCCGCCAGTTGAAGTCGCGAGAGAGCACCCGGCATATCCCGGTCATCATGCTCTCAGCGCGATCCGAGGAAGTGGACACCGTGCGGGGCCTTGAGACCGGCGCGGATGACTATGTGATCAAGCCGTATAATCTGCGCGAACTCATGGCGCGGGTCCGTACGCAGTTGCGGCGCACGCGACCTGCAGCCGCAGGCGCGCTTCTCAGCTTTGATGACATCCAGCTCGATCCAGAACGCCACCGCGTAAGTCGTGCGGGCAGTGAGCTGAAACTGGGGCCGACAGAATACCGGCTGCTGACAACGCTGCTTGAGAAACCCGGCCGCGTGTTCAGCCGCGACCAGTTGCTCGACCATGTTTGGGGTCGCGATATCTATGTCGACACGCGCACTGTGGACGTTCACATTGCACGACTGCGCAAGGCGTTAACCCGTGAAGGCGGCGGTGATCCGATCCGTACCGTGCGGGGCGCGGGTTATGCTTTGGGCTAAGGCATTTTGTTCATCTTTACGACGCCATTTCTTAACATAATACTGATTATGAGTTTTAGATATGTAGCCGCAAAGCGATAATGTCACCCTTAAGCAAAGCAGAAGTGTCACTCTGTCCTCGGTTTGGGATGAGGATGTGTGGACATGGGATGGGTGATGATGAGCGAGCGCGAGTTGAACCGCGTGGAAGTTTTGGCACAGGTCGATGATGACCGGCTGACCGTTAACAATGCGGCCCACATGCTGGGTCTGACCCGGCGGCAAATCTT